>JADFRB010000096.1 GCA_022561525.1 Nitrospinota bacterium | reverse complement strand
CATGAATACCCAGCGTTGACCCGTGAGGCACATCGCGCCGATGAGTAATGGCATGCCAAATTGAAAGGTGTTCCAGATGACACTTCGTGTCGGAGGGTCTTCTGCTTCAGTTGCGTGAAAGCCATTGAGGGCCATGGCTCCGGCAAATAAGCCAAAGCAGATGACAGCTAGGATATGGTGGGTTTGGGTTCGTGAGGAAGGTCTTTCGGTCATGAATAGCTTGGACGATGCCATTAAAGGGCTTTTAGGTTGTTTTTGAGGAAATAGACTTTGCGGGCAAGAGAACTGTGATGGAGATATCCACTCCAGCCCCCAGTTTAACGTCGATGAATCCCTGATGCTCTTGGATGATTTGATTCGCAATGGCCAGCCCCAACCCTTCGCGCCGTATCGGTTGAGGTTCCAAATCGTCAGCAGCGGTATCATGGGCAAACAATAATCCTCCATCACCTTGAAATTCTGGCAACGGGAATCCCCCTCGGGCTAGGGTTATCTCTAGCTCCGCCCACGGTTCATGTTCCGATTTCGTGCGGGGTTTGGTGCTCACGGTAATCGTGCCCCCCACTGGACCCATCATGTCTATGCTACTCATCAAGATGTTCAGCACGACTTGTTTGATTTGTTGCCGGTCAATCCAAAGAGGTGGAATCGTGGTCGACAGGTTTTTTTCGATCATGACCGGCTTGGGTGTGGGAATGGCTTCGATAAAATGTAAACAGGACTCCACAATCTGGTTGAGGTCTTCTTGTCTGAGTTGAGGTTTGGTTTGTCGTGCATAGTCCAAGACTTCTTTGATCAACCGTTCAATCTTCGCGACATCCTGGGCCGCACCTTCCGACAATTTTGCGACATACTCCGGATCTTGAATGTGAGTGGGAACTTGGGTGACGAACGTTTGAATTGAACCGAGCGGAAGGCGTATTTCATGGGCAAGCCCCCCGGCCATGGATTCCAACGATCGCAGTCGATCTGCCCGGTGGGTCTGCGCTTGTGATTCTTTGAGTTCTTCATAGAGCAAGCTGTTGTCAAGTGCAATGGCCGCTTCCTGTGCGAGTGTCATTAAAATCGTGAGATCTTGTTCGGAATAGAGCACACGACCACTTCGAGCTCCAAGACAGCAAAACCCCACAAGTCGATGTTTATTAGCTAAGGGCAACACGACTTCACTGTGGAATGAGTCGCGAAGAATGGTCAATAGTTGAGCCGCTTCGGTGCGCGACTCATGCTCCAGGTTTTGGCGTAGCAGACCCGCTTGTGTGTCCTGAAGATATTGCGGGAGGGGACTGTTAAGACCAACGGTAGAGAGGTGTGGAGTCTTTCCTTTCGGCGCTCCAAATTCGGCGGCGAGCCGATAGGTCGCCTGTTGCTTCTCAAGAAGATACAAGGAGACGGTTTTGGCTCCCATGTTCTGGCCTAGGGTTCGAACGATTTCATCCGTTAACCTATTCACATCGAGAATGGTGACAAGGGCTTTGGAAAAGTTAGAGAGCGTGGTATAGGTTTCATGACGTTCTCGAAACAATGTCCGAGAAACCGCCCCTTCCGCACCCACTTTCATTTGGTAAGCCCCCATGACTGTGAGAAGGAAGAGGGTCAGCAACAGAAATGAAAATTGGAGATTAATGTGATCCCAGAATATTTTTTGCATGAGCAGCAAGAGGGGATAGACGGGTAAGGCCACGAGAACCAACAACACGAGATACGTGAACCCTTTTTCGAACGCGAGGGAAAAGTCCATTAATCGATGTTGCAATAAGGTGTAGGCTACCAGGGCAACATAGATGGTGGTAAAGATGGTGCCATATGGTAGCAGAGGGATGTCATACCAAAGAGGAAAATTTGTTGCGCCGCCTCCGTACCCAATAAGGGTACCGAAGAGTAAATAGAGGTACTGCGTGTGTTTTATTCCAGTCGCGCGGCTAGCTGCGACAGATAACAGGTAGATAGAAAATGCGGCCAGGAGCCCCCACCACACCATAAACGGATGAAACAGCCATCCTGCTCGTGGCCAGAAGGGAAAAGAAAGGGCAGGCAGAACGTTGGCTATAAACGCCGGCGTCGTGTTTCCAATGAGAAACACGACTGCGATCGCATAGGATACCCGCAGTGTGGTTTGATACCGTTCGACTCGATTGAGGAGTACGAGGATATGGTGCAAATACGTGATGGGAATACAAATGGCGCCCATCATAAACACCCTGGTGAGGAATAAGGCGGTTTCCTGGGTATCAGCTATTTGCCAGGCAAAATAGCCAAAACTCCAGATGGCCACTGATACCCCAAAGTAACCAAACGTTCGATGCCGAATCTCGTGCGGATCTCGAGAATAGACCAAGATCGTGAGGCCAGTGGCCGCAAGACCGTTGAGTAATCCGCTTAGTGCCCAAAACGTCATCGGAATAGATTGTGAGAGGTCATCATCTAGGCTGTAAAAAAAATGAGAAAGGATATGACTCGGAGCCTGTCCGAGATGAGCGATCGTCATGAGGATGTGCGGGTTTGAGTCAGATATTTCGACCGTTTGAGGCGAATAGTTGGACTATTCAACGAAAAGGATCGGAAGATCTTGCCAAATCCACCACATCCGCAATAGATCTGTCTGATCTTGGGCAGGTTCCTAGGAGGGTAATCGAAAACGAGAAGACATGCAAAGGGAAAACTCGAGTATCTTCAGTTGCTCATGCGCAACCAATGATTCTAATGTCCACGGGACAGCATGTGCCTCTTTTTCTGGCAACGCAGGTTTCTCAACGACACCAATAAAGGCTTGATTGCCAAATGTCGGAAACACGCGAGGATTGTCTGCGCCACAGGATTGCAAGACTTGGTGAAATTCTTCTTGGCTGTAAAATTGGAAGGCGCCTTCGCTCTCACCTTGTCGAATATGGCTTGAGTTGTTCAAGACCTCCCGAGCTTCTTGAATCGCCGTATCGGCGATCGTCCCGTCCACAAAGTTTCGATAAATTTGTGTCAAATCGGAACAGGGTTTGAGGTTCGTCAATACCAACTTGCCGCCTGGGGCCAATACTCTGAGCAATTCACGGATACTGGCTGCCGGATCCCGTAAATATCCAATGACTAAATTGCTCATGATTCGATCGAAGCTTTCATCTCGAAAGGGCAATGGTTTGTTCAAATCGAGACGATAAAAATTTGGCATGAGAATGTTGGATGGATTCGTGCAGGCTGAGGGCCCCTGACTAGCCCGCTTGAGAACTTGATTGAGCTGTGTATTGGCCTCTTTTAAAGCCGCCTCGACGAAATCCACACCAACGTAGTGAATGGGTTCATCATGTTGATTCTTGGTCTGTTGACGTTTCATCCATTCCTTTGCAAACAGGAATGATCCAAAATGGCCATTGCCACAGCCGGCATCCAGCAAACGATCTCCTGGGGACACAGTGCCTAAGAGGTGATAAATATGATCCAGGGCCGCCATATAATCATGGCTATTGGCGATATAGTGAAAATTCGAAAGGTAGTTGTTCCAGAAATCGACATGATCGGCTTGGTGTTGAAATCGCCGTGTTTGATTTCTCCCTCGCTCGATTCGATTTTGCTGGCCGATATCTTTCCGTGACGGTTCCATAAGTCCGTCAGTTTCTTGATGCCAGGAAAGCTGCTCCTGACAGGCAAAGACAATTTGTCGGTAGACGGTTCGGGCCTTTCGCGGGCTTTCTTGAAGGCGATGCAGTCCTTCGGGAATGACAAAGGAACGGCATTGTCGTGACGGGAAGGCTTCAATCACTTGTTTATGCGATTTCTGCTCTACCCAGGCATCCTGTTCAGCCAAAAACCAAACCACGGGAGTCGTCAGGTTTCGAGCATCTTCAATAGTCATTGCTAATTCACTGTACTGGCCTTCAACCGTATCTTTGAGAAAGGTGTTTCCATCGACATTAAATCCAAGCACATTGGTGACACCACGGCCAGTGCCATCCAGGTAATCCCCAATTAAATCTTCTTGATGCACGGCGATCAGGGTGGCGCGCACATCGACGATCCCGCTAATTAAAATGAGTTGGTCAACCTGGCGATCCTTACTCAGAACTTTAAGCGCCACACGTCCTGCTAAACTTGTCGCGACTAACGCCACTTGGCTGTGACTCCAATTCTGTTTTGCGAAGTCGAGCATGGTGTCCATATCCTGTTTCATCTTGCTAAGACTGGTCTGTTCGTGACCCCCATCGCTTTCCCCCACATGGTCAGTATGGTCATACCGCAATACGTTGAACCCATTGCTTGCCAGGTAATAGGCCAAGGTAATGTATTCGCGTTTGGTCTCACCATATCCCGGCGCCAACACCACGACAGGGGCTTGTGCCTGAGCATGTTCCTGATGATCAAAGTATCCGACAATGGTCTTTCCTGAATCGTTCAGACAGTGAAATGGCGTGCTGATCAATTTCGGTTGTGCAGCCTTTGCCAGTTCCGGCAAATCCGCGTGGTCTTTGAATAGGGTTGGGGTTGATGGTGAAAGATCACATAACCTGTCTCCCGCTTGATCCGCTATAAATGTCAGTGCAATGTGTTCAACTCCTCTCTTCCATTCTTTCCTTCCCAAAAATGCTTGAAGTTGGAAGGACGTAAATTCATCAAGGTGGGACCACGATATCTGAACCATCATATGACCAAAATGAGAGACACCACGGTCCTCCGCTTTTTTCTCCACAGTGACTGATGAAACCTTTCCTCGTATTTCCAAAAATGTCTGACCCGTCGATAATGTAAAATTTACACTTTGGGAAATCGTAATTGGAATAAATCCCTCCACCGATACTGCCAATTTTTTTTCTGTGAGGGACGAGATTGTTCCCTGCCATGTGGTTCCATGGAGTTCCAGTTGAACCACAGTTTTTCCACTGGTATGCCAAAGGCTTTGTGGGAGATTCATATTTTGTTGAACCGGAAGGGGTGACATTGGTAAATCCTTTCTTTAATGGGTTCCTTCCCGAACAATTTTGATTGTGGAAGGATTTCATTAACTATTACCTAATTAAATTTACGTATTTTTTTGGACCAGACATATCCATGAGCCCCTTATTGTGGGCGCGTTTACCAAAGCCTTTTAATCATGATTTATGAATTTTTTATCTTTATGGATCCCGTTCTCCCATGAATTTTTTCTCCGTTGTTGCTTGATTTAGATGGAACGAAATTGCCTACCGTTAATCTCTATTGTGCATCTCGCATGCCATGATCGTTTGACCATTCGATGCACAATTGAATCTGATGTTTTGATTGAGAAACCGAGAAGAAACGAGGGTTTGGCGCTAATTTACTTTGAACGAAAAATTTATTTCCAACCGTAACTGGTTAGAATCTTGACACTCCTTCGTCAAAATCTCTGACAGACAGGCGGTTTATTGACACTCGAATTCAAGCAAGCCTAGAATGAGGGCACTCAAAAAGGAGGAGCCATGACGCAACACACGACCAACTCGATTCGTAACGTGGTTTTGGCATCGTATGCGGGAGCAGGAAAGACCTCTTTGGCTGAAGCGCTGGTGTATTCAGCGGGTGTGATTCCTGCCATGGGGTCAACCCTAACCGGCAACACCGTCGGGGACTTTGAACCGGAAGAGGTTCACCACCATCATTCCATGAGTACGGCCCTCCTTCATTTCGATTTCAAAGACACTTCATTCAATATTTTAGATGCTCCAGGTTCCCTGGACTTTTTTGCAGACACGAAATCTACCATTCATGTGGCAGATGCTGCGGTATTGGTCATTGGCGCTTCGGGTTTACGCTCAGAAGTCGAACGAATATGGGATGTGATTCAGGAGCGGGAGATTCCAAGTGTGATTTTTGTGAATGAACTCGATAAAGAACACACGAATTTTGAATCAACCCTGGAAGAAATTTCCAAAGTTTTGGAAATCGCCTGCATTCCGATCGGTCTCGGCCCGATGCGCTGGCCATTGGCCGCGGAAAACCCGAACAGGTAGTCGACGGCAGCCAAAGGCTCTTTATCGACGGCGCGGATGCCATCTATGCTCATGATAAACCTCGATGTTCAGAGAATGGTCAGATGACCGCGACAGTTTTGTCGGCAGACTGAGGCCCGGCCCTGCGGTCAGCGTTTAGCGGTTCGAGCTTGTAGGTATGGATGCCCTGCGTGAGGCAAGCTGCCGTCTCTTCGAAAAGAACGACGTCATCGATCGATCCGTTGAACGTGCTATCGGCGCTGAAAACCAGCGTGGTCGGAGAAGCACCGGCCGTGAGCCGGAATAGGAATTGTCCGTTCGCAGCGACGGCGGGGCCGGACGCAGTAGCCCCGCCCGTGAGCTTGGGCGTGATCGTGCCGGCGGTCCTTCCCGAAACAGTAGCGGCGCCACGATAGACCTTGCCAGCGGTCATTGCGGCGGCTTGGCTTAAATCGGAAGCTGTTCCCGCCGTCTTCGTCGCTTGGCCACTGGCAATCGCCCAGCCCGTTCCCTTGGCCCAGTTCGCGTCAGCATCAAAGCTGCCGTTCGTGGCGAGCGTGGCGCGCGTCGAATCTCCATCGATCCTGCCAAACGATCCATTCGGGGAGACCGGAACAGTCGCTGGCAGCGCGGCACCATCACGATAGATGCGGACCTCATCCGTGTTCGGGTCTGGGCCGGTCGCAAATGTGATCTCTGCCTGGCCAAGCTTGCCGACGATCTGAATGCTCGAAGCGGGCAACGACGACGGCAGTGATGTACCGGCGATAGTAACCGCAACGATCGCGCTCCACGTGCCGGCGGTTCCCCATGCCGATGTGGCCTGCACCTGCAGCTCGATCTGGTTACCGACGACATACCCGACCAGTTCGACACTGGCACTAGATACTGGCGATGTTGCCGTTGACCATGTGGGCGAACCAGCCGGCCGATGGCGAACGGTGTAGCTGGACAGTTCCACCACATTGGTCGGCGCAGGCTCCAGCCGCACCAACGTCTTTGACGAGCCGGCGTCGTATCTAACCCAGACGATCTTAGGCGCACTGGGTACGATGCCTGATTGATCGACGATATCGCCGACCTTGCTTTCCCATGCGGGGATCGTGGTGGCATCGGTGAGTTGTTCGATCTCCGGCGCCGAGGGAAGCAGAGTCAGGTCGGAGCCGCC
>JADFRB010000095.1 GCA_022561525.1 Nitrospinota bacterium | reverse complement strand
AGTGCAGAACTGTCTAATCTCGATGTGTACGCTGTTTCACCAAAAGGTATTTATTCCATTCCCCAGTTGATTGAACATGCCGATCAGACGTTTGATGAAGATGTCCTGGCAATATTGCCAGAAACCGCAAAACACGACATACGTCAAGCTGGTAGATGTTTAGCTTTTGACCTACCTACTGCTTCTGGATTCCACATTGCACGCGCAGTTGAAAGTGTGCTCCTTGGGTATTTAGAAGAGTTATGTCCAGATGCTGTTACCGCATTGAACCCTTCACAAAGAAACCTTGGGAGCTACATAGAATTGGCGAAAGGGAATAACGGGGAAGAGAAAATATGCGCGGTGCTTGACCAATTTCGGAAGTTAGACCGAAATCCTCTAATTCATCCTGATGTGGTCCTCACGATGGGGCAAGCCCTCGTCCTATTTGGGACTTCTCAAAGCATAATTTTGAGTTTGGCAACAGAGATGCAAAAACCTCGGGCGGGGGCGTGACTGTGAAAGAAAATGTTCCCATTTAGTCCTATCTTATTGACAGCGGAGACCATTAGCTATACAAGAAGCTCGATACCAAAATGATCAATGCCTTTGGAGCCTCCATGGGCAGGTCATGGCGCGGAAGGTGGCTCGCGTGGCTCGTCAGGGTTCTCCATCTCCCCCTCCATCCACGCCAAATCCTGCTGTTGGTGCGTCTTCTTGTGATGAGACGCCAGAAGCGTGCGTGTGAAATCTCGATGAAGGGTTTGGAAACGTTCTTTGCAAATCTGTTTTTTTAAGGCGTTCAACTCCTCTAGAGACACCTGAGATTTCGTTTCCAGGGTACGAATCTTGACATCTAAATTGGCCAGCGCCCCACTGATGACATAACAGATCTCTTCCCAGTCTTGGTCGCTGAGTGCCATAGACCTATCTCTCTCGCTCCTTTTTTCGTCGATGGGTCGCAGCGGTGGCTTTGGCCTTGGTGGGCGGCGCAAGTACCCGCTTAACCGCCTTCTTAAACTTTCCGAGGTCGGCGTGCTTGAGTTCTTTTCTGAGAAGGTCGTCGGCGTCTCTGGTATTTTGGGTGATACCCACCCAAGTATTTTAGCGAGTCGATGTTGACGTGTCTAGTAGCCGCTCGTCGCTAGTAACTCCGCAAAGGCATCAGGGTTCTTGCGGGCATTGTACCGAAATGAAAACTCGTTGAGATAGAGGGGAAGATAGGCTTTGGACACATGATGAAAACTGCCCATAATGCCACGCTTAAACAACGACCAGAAGCTATCCAAATTGGCAGTATGGACATTGCCCCGCACATACTCTCCTTGAGCATGAGACACGGATTCATGGGGAAAGCCTTGCTTCTTCAATCCTCGATAGCCCGAAGCCTCATCAGTGGCGATCAACGACACATCATCAGCCACAGTTTCATACACAAAACCTTGAAGAGTGTTGGCATCTGTTCGTTCAATGGCTTTCGCAACCACCATGCCTTTGCGGGCAATGGCTCCAATGACTGCTACTTTCCCAGTCCCTCCAGGAATGCCGGATCGTTTGTTACGATGCTTGTTCTTGTCTTTACCCCCGACATAGGTTTCATCGACTTCAACTTCCCCAGTCAAAGGCAGTACATCGCCTTTCATGGCTGCTCGCCAGCGATGACACATATACCAAGTGGTACGGTAGTCCGATCCCGAATGTTCGCCAAAAATAACGCGATGCAATTGCAAAGCACTGACACCCTTTTTGGCCACCAACATGAGGTAACCGATTTTAAACCACAGCTTCAAAGGAGTCTTGGTGTCCTGAAAGATGGTGTTAGTCAGAATAGAAAACCTATAGCCATTCCTGCCGCCACACTCGGCATTCTTGCATGCCCAATGAAACGGCTTGGCCTTCAACTGATAAATGCGTTCGGTCTTGTGGCAGCGTGGACAGTCAACGCCATTCGGCCAGCGCATCTCAGCCAAGAACTGTTTGCAAGATTCTTCAGTAGGAAATTGTTTGTCAAAAGTGTCGATGGTTTGCATGGCGTGGTCTCCCTGTTTTCAATTTCCATAGGAGATTACCATTATTATGTATAGGTGTCAACACCAACATAATCGCCAGAATTCCAGTGGCCAACAAGCCTGCGTTCGGTCCGGCAAGTCGAGACGAAATGTACCCCAAAAAACTTATTCCAGCGACTAGAACCACCATGAGGCCAATGTGAAAAGGATTCAATACATCAAGGGGATCATAGGTTTGATTTGGAAGAAGTGGCAGCACGACCAGCGTCAGAATGACAAACTTGGCGGTTGCATAAATATCATCATCAGAAACATGTTGGATGACTTGGTGAAGGGGTTCCTTGAACGAAAGGAGAGCCATCACGACTGCCGCACATGCCACAATCAACATGTATCGTGGTCCGGTGTCTAATGGCAGATCTGGATGAAGGGCCAGCACTCCAAGAAAAAAGGTAATGAGTGCTACAATGGGAGTTGTGAGCCCCGACGGGGTATTCGGAGACCAATCTTTGGAATATGACACCACCAGGAAAGTCCCCACGACGAGTATCCCCCCCAAAATAGGCCACACCCCCATTCTGTGTGAAATGAGTGCTGAGAGCGCAACCAGCCAAAGCAATGAGGGGAAAGGTCCTGACGCCTCCAATGCTAGGCTTCAGAGACCCTGCCTGGTCTTGCTGCCGTTCCAGACCAATGAGCCCTCCAGCGGCCAATGCTACAAGAAATCCGCCAAATATTTCCTGATAAGACAGAAGTGAATCCCTTGGGCTGAATCAACCCTCCAACTGCTGAATCCGGGTTTATTGAATGTCCCTTTCATAGGGAACAAGGGGGCGAATGTACCGAATGACAGTCTGTTTTCATGCGAGATTCAGGGGGAAAAAATTGGCTGGTTTGATCGTCAATGATTTCGTTTGCGGTCCATCTCCCTGGCCCCTGGTGCCGTGATATCGAAGGCAATGCTGGTCATAGACGGTCTTACCAAATTCCTGGACCTCCCCCGGCCTAGGAGCCACTCCCAAGGAACACAGAAGAAGGATAGTTAGAATTCCTAACCATCTGACGTTCTGTTTCATTGCAGTTCTCCTTTCGCCTCATTCGTTCCTTGCACCCTTCTGAAGTCTTGACAAAATCAAAATTCATGCCAGCAAGGTACAAGGGCTGAAAAGGGCACAACATTCTGAGCTTTGGGTTTGGGTGTTGATGAAAACGTTTTTATAGAATACTGGAAGTCATGCGTTGACCTTGGGGAATTCTGGCCCATTGCGCCAGAATAATTTGGGGCTAAATGCTCCAATCCACTGCAGGTTCAAACGCGTTTTTCTTTGCTAAGTGATCGGAATGAGTCAGAAGACCAATGGCATGATTCTTGTAGAAATAACAGAAAGAGTTCTCAGCGGTCGTATAAATTGTTATCCCCTTCCAGTGGGCCGGCATTCAATCAGGACCATCCTGAGAGAAGGGTTCCGAAGGAGGTAGCCAATAGTGAATGCCCAACCAAGAATCGAACAACATCGGTGGTCGATCATTCTAGCCGGGGGAGAAGGTCAACGAACTAGGCCGTTCGTTGAACAATGGCTGGGATATCATAAACCGAAACAGTTCTGTACCTTCGTCGGAACCCGGTCCATGCTGCAGCACACGTGGGATCGTGCGGATCGGCTGACTCGTCATGATCAAAAGGTGACGGTCGTCAGTCGGGATCACCATAGATTTC
Source organism: Nitrospinota bacterium (assembly GCA_022561525.1). Classification (GTDB taxonomy): domain Bacteria; phylum Nitrospirota; class Nitrospiria; order Nitrospirales; family UBA8639; genus Nitronereus. The sequence goes on along the minus strand of JADFRB010000095.1, from coordinate 3,415 downwards.
TATGGGATCATGTCGAGCCTCATACCGGGGGCCGGATGCTCTTTCAGCCATCCAATCGCGATACGGCTGCCGGAGTCTTCCTTCCTTTAACCTACGTGCGAAAGTGGGACCCCGGGGCGACCGTAGTGGTCTACCCCTCAGATCACTTCGTCTATCCTGAGGATCGCTTTGTGAAAATGGTGTGGCGGGCGGTCTGGAGCGCCGAACGATTAAGAGACCGGGTCATTCTCCTCGGGGTTCCGCCGACTCATCTCGAGTTGGATTACGGGTGGATCCATCCTGGGCCACCCCTAGGGCGGACCCCAGGGGTGACCGTGTATGGAGTGGAGGCGTTTATTGAGAAACCTTCACTCGATCAAGCGCAAACAGCCCTGGAGAATGGGGGGTTGTGGAACACCCTCGTATTTGCGGCTAAAGCGGAAACGCTCTGGGCATTGGGGAATGACGCTTTCCCTGATTTGATGGGTTGTTTTGAAGAACTCGATCGGGCCATTGGGACTTCTCAGGAGGGCATGGTGTTAGAAGCAGTCTACAAAGTGCTCCCGCACTATAACTTTTCCTCTGCCCTTCTTCAAAGATTTCCCGAACGAGTGGGAGTCATTGAACTTCACGACGTGGTGTGGAATGACTGGGGGCAACCTGATCGAATAATGACCACATTGGAAACTCTGGGGATTTCCCCCGCGTTTCCCCAGGAACTCGTTACGCGCGCAGTGCGCGTAATACATGATGATTAGTGGAAGAGCTCCTCTCAAAATAATTCAATCCGACTGTTGTGTCATTTTGGTCGTGGATGACGATGCTGCGATGAGAGGCCTCTTGGTTGATGAACTCAGTGAGGTGGGTTGTCGTGTGGTTCATGCGAAGGATGGGGTCGAGGCTTTTTCCCAGCTAAAAGTGAGGCCTCCTAATCTGGTGATCACAGATCTCAATATGAAGTGTGGTGGGTTTGAATTTATCCGAAGTTTAAAAACAGCCCTTCCTGATTGTCCCATTATCGTGGTAACGGCGTTTGGTGATGCCCGGACGAAGGCTGTGACCCAAGACTTTGGAGTGGCAGGATATTTTGATAAACCGGTTCGAATGGAAGACCTCAAATCACTCGTGATGCAAGTTTGTCCTTTCAACCAGTGTCTGCATTCACAGGTTCCACACCAATAAAGGGAACCTAATTTACAAAGGACCATATACGATGGCCGGATCGTTTGTCAGCAAACCCCAGGAAGATCCCATTCTCTCTGCTCGGATTGACTCCTTAGGCCTCCTAGCTGAACACCTTACTGAACCAGTGATGATTATTTCCCCCTCTTGGGAACTGGTGTATGCGAATGATGCGGCAAGGCAGTTCGCCACGGAGTGCCCCCTTTTGGAACACAGTCAAGGAAAAGAGGTTTCTTCGCCAACCCCTCCTGAACCTTGCAAATCGTGTTCTGAGAAGTCAGTACTTCAGGTTGGCGGTGATCGGAATCCTTATGAGATGACACAACAGCCAAACTCCCGACATGCACAATGCCCCTTTTCACAATCGCTTGTCCTGTCGGGAATACAAGGAGAAATTGGCTGTGTGTTGATGATTGGGAGAACGGCAAAGGAAACAGTCGTAGTGCGGAAAGATCGTCCGCTTTTAAAAAGTTTGCCTGCAGAGCACCATGAGAGTGGTGCCAACGATCTTGATGAGTTAATTGGAGAAAGTCCTTCCATGCAACAAGTCATGGAAATGATTCGGCTGGTTGCCAACAGTTCTGCAACGGTCCTCCTTCAGGGAGAGAGTGGAACTGGAAAAGAGCTCGTGGCCAGGACCATCCATCGGTTAAGCAAACGCCGAGATCGGCCCTTTATTGTTGTCGATTGTGCGTCCCTTCCAGAGACGCTGATTGAAAGTGAACTGTTTGGCCATGTTCAAGGGGCGTTTACAGGAGCGGAAACAGACCGGAGGGGGCTGTTCGAAGAAGCTCACGGTGGGACCATTTTTTTGGACGAAATTGCCAATACCAGTTTGATGTTTCAGGCCAAAGTGCTCCGGGTGCTCCAAGAAGGCGAGATTAAGCCGGTCGGGAGCTCTCAATCGATTAATATTGATGTGCGCGTGATATCTGCGACCAATAAGCCGTTAGTCGACCTGGTGAAGACGAATACGTTTCGGGAAGATCTCTATTATCGGTTGGCCGTCCTCCCCGTGGATATTCCTCCGCTCCGTGAGCGGAGGGAAGATATTCCCTTGCTCATGCGCTATTTTTTGGAGCGGTCCGCCAGCAGGCACAACCAGCCGGTTTTGGCCATCAAGCCACAAACCGTCGAGGTGCTCATCAATCATTCCTGGCCAGGAAATGTCCGGGAATTAGAAAATGCGATTGAACGCGCTGTGGTAACGGCTGACCAGGATGTCCTCACAAGTCAGGGTCTTTGTCACTTTCTCTCACGACCGCAAGAATCTTCCGATCTCTTGGCGGTGGGGAAGTCTGGGCCCGAGGAAAGGGCTCGAATTGTTCAAGCCCTTCGTGAAGCTGGTGGGAATAAACGGCGGGCCGCACGCCTCCTGAAAATCAGCCGAGCCACATTGTATAACAAGCTTCGGGTCTACAATTTTCAACCTGGTCCCGCTAAATCAGACCCTTCATAACGATCCAGCCCAAAGCCCTTCCCAAAATTGTTGTATCTCGCGCCGAACAGAAGCCGTCGCCCTTTTTGCTCATCGGTCTTTTGGGGGCCCATATAGACCAGGCCACGGTTGTTCAATTTTGCCTCAATCCCACCATCATGGTGTCTAATTCATTAGACATCATAACTCCTTAATTTTCCTCAACATTTAAGGTTCCTCTAAGTGCCATGTCTAACTATGTGGAATTTTCGGTCAGCCCATTCCCAACGCTGTCTCGTTGACTAGCCTGACAACTCTTTGAAAATTAAAGAAATTTTAGCCTGTCCTTTTACAGAAAGCCAGTGGCATATTAGTTGCACCTCTTTGGTTAATGCCGGGGAAGGACTGGGTGTGATGGACCGGCCTCCGAAATGCCCAATCTCCTGTAGGGAAGATCCTTCCCCGGCTCTTTACAACAAAGGCCGGATATGGATGGGCGATTGAAGTCAAATCCACATATTGAATAATGATGCCCCTTTTAAGGGGATTTGGATTTTTTATTAATCTAAATTAAGTAAAGGAGGCCGGATGATGTTTCACGGCACACGGATAACACTCACAGTGACTGCCGCTTTGGCGATTTGGGGAAGTGCCATGTTGTTTGGTATGAACTCGATGGCCAATGCGCAAGATTCCTCCCCTCCTGCCCAAAAGGTGGCAATGGCATTGCCATCTCCTGGTTGGGCAGAACAGCTGAAAGGCCAAACCATCACCGAAAATGCGGTGGAGGGTCGTGCAGAACGCGCGGCGATGGTGGAACGGCAGCATGAGCGTATG
>JADFRB010000094.1 GCA_022561525.1 Nitrospinota bacterium | reverse complement strand
GCTCTACAATCACCGCCGCTGCCAGGAGGGGCAACATAATTTCGTGATGTCCAGTTAACGACAGGCCTTGCCCGCCTTTTTGCGTGGGACGCTTCACGACATTGGTCAAGGGGCGATAATGCGGCAAAAAGTCCATATTGGCCGTGGTGATATGCTTCAAAGGCCGTCCCAGGTTCCGACTCAACGTCACAGTCTTGAGGAAGACCTCAGGCAATAAGACAGCCGAGCCCAGGTTGAGATACACCCCACCCTCCATCTGCGACACCACCGCAGTCAGTTTGTAAAAATCACGGAGCGAGCCTTCGCCAATCGCAGCCCCATCCGCCGCCGGATGCATATGAATGGTGTCCGTACCAATGGCCACATGAACCGTCATGGGAATACCATGCTTCGCTCCAATCGCGAAGAGACTGGTTTTCCAATTCGGAAATTGTTTTCGACGACGAAGGATATAGTGCCCAACGGCCTCTCCCAGTCCTAATCCCTCTTGAACCCCTTCGACAATGGCCTCGTTAATCATCCGGCCGGTTTCTTCTGCCATGCCAAAACGCCCTGAATCAATTTCGGCTTCAACGTCCTCGGAGGTATACCCCATCAACGCCAGTTCAAAGTCATGGATCACGACCGCACCATTAAAAGCCATGGCCGTGACGATGTCTCGTCGCAAGAGATCGACCAATACAGGATTCAGACCCACTTTGGTCGCATGAGCTCCCATTCCAAAAATCACGGGCCGTCCACGACGTCGTGCTTGGGCTATGGCTTTGACCAATGTCCGAAGGGTTTTGACCGCCAAGATATCCGGAAGCCCAGATAGAAATTTGGCAAAGGATCCCCCTCGCCGCCAGGGCACGGAAAAATCTGACACCTTGACCTTGCTATGCCGGGTTTTCAAAGGATACGTCTTTAACCGGGAAACATCGATGGGGGCGATGGATGGGGAGGGTGTCTTACGAGGCATTGGCAAAAAGTTTTTCCTCGACTATTTCACGCCAAACGAGTATATCGGCGAACTCGTCATCATGGGGCAATGCAGGCCAGGCCGACATCTCCATGCCAAACATAGCGTTGGCAAGGGAGCTCGGACTTGATCATCACGACTAACATTTTCAAAGCGTAAGACTTTTCCCCTGGTTTGAAGACTTGCGACAATGAGTGTAGCGACCTTCGCAATTCGGTCAGTGTACACTTGGACAAATTGGCTTTTGACCTCGCCACTTTCACGAAATCACTATTCAACTTGCTCTCGGTTCATCAGGCGGGATTCTAGACCAGACGTTCAAGAAAACACAAACGACCTCATTCATTGAACACCCGTAGTGAGGGTGCTATCATCGCATCGTCATGATTACTGATCATCACACCAAAGCCTTACTGCTTGCCTTAGGCGAGGACCCTGCCCCGGCGATAGCCTGCATTAATCATCTGTCTCCAGAATTGCTCTGCTTCTTCCTGCCGGAATCACAAAAAGATACCATCGAATCTCTGGTTCAGCCACAGATTACTAAAATGCCTCAGCGATGGGATTGGATTCTTACCACTGACCCTGATAGCTTTGTTCAGTCACACCAAGCCATCACCAAAAACCTTCCGAACATCCTGAAAACATGGGGCGTCCAGCCTGGCGAGCTCGTCATGGATTTTAGCACAGCCACCCCAGCCATGGCCGCAGCCGTCGCCTTGGCCAGCCGTCCATTTATCTCAAAGGTTGTTCAACTCAGGGGAGCCGATGGATCATCATCCGAGGCAAAGACGGTCGTAGTAAGAGGCGAGCCCAAAGTATGGGAAGAAAGCAATCCTTGGAATGAAGAAGCCCAGCAGGCGAGACAAGAGGCCTGTCTTCTCTTCAACCAAGGCGCGTTTTCCTCCGCAGCCAAGAAATTTCGCCACATTGAAAAGTTGGTGAGTGGAGGCTTAAAGCCGCTATATCATGCGCTGTGCGATGTGGCAGAAGGCTATGCCCTTTGGGAAGCCTTTCATTACCGGGAAGCGTGGGACAAGCTCAAAACCTCGCATAAAGCATTGGAATTGGCCTCGGTATGGGGCGGACCTCCTGGACTATCAACCGTTCTCGGCTCCATAAAAACCAATGCCAACTTTTTGGAACGTCTTGTACTAGATCCTCACGATGTGAAATTGCCCATCGCCCACGACCTCCTGGCTCATGCCAAACGTCGGGCGGAACGGGACCACCAGATTGACCTCGCCATGCTGACCATCCTACGTGGCCTCGAAGCCTTTGCCCAACATCAGCTCGTGAAACAATTCAATGTGAAAACATGGGATGTTCAGGTAGATCAACTGCCTCAGGATCTCCAGGAGCCATGCCGAACCTGTATGTTGGATGATGTCGATGGAAAGTATAAACTCGCGCTCCATGCCCAATTTCGTGCCTTGGACGGACTTGGCGATCCCATGGGACACACGTTTGTCGCTGAATGGACAAAAATAAAAACGCTCTGGGACTCAGCCTACCAGAGTGTGTTAGGGCATGGGTTTCACACGACCAAAATCGAACGGTTTCATCAGCTCTACACCTTAGTGCTAAAGATCACAAAGGTAAACGAATCCTCGCTCCCGCGCTTTCCCACCATGACTCTGTAGAGTTCCATGGACATCAAAATCTACTATGAAGACACCGACTGTGGCGGGGTCGTTTATTACGCCAACTACCTAAAGTATTTTGAGCGGGCGCGGACCGAGTATTTGGCCGCGCATGGGTTATCTGTGGCGGAATTACAAACACGAGGCACCATGTTTTTGGTGACGCATGCCGAAGTGTTTTACCGATCCTCGGCTCGCTGTGGAGAGATCTTACATATCGATACCATGGTTTCCACGTCAAAGAAAACCGCACTGCTCTTTTCACACACCATTCGTGAACAACAGAGTCAACGCCTGGTGGTAGAAGGCTCCGCAACGCTTGTGACAGTGGACTCGAAAGGGAAAGTCCGTCGGGTACCAGCCTCCATTCTCGAAGCCTTGCCAATGACCAGGTCTACCACAAGTGAGCCCAAGGCCTCTGCCCAAGGCCTCTGCCCAAGGCCTCTGCCCAAGGCCTCTGCCCAAGGCCTCTGCCTAAGGCCTCTGGATGTTAAATCGGTTGCCTCATCCTTAGGGCTCGCACAAGAATAACTTCCCCTATGTGGGCGTCGATCCATCCCGTCTGGCGGCGTTGCTCGTCCTTTCCATACAGAGAAGTATGCGCAGTCCTCGCGCCTTGCCAGACAAGGGATAGGGGGTCAGATAGTAGGTCGAGTCTTGACCCCCATTCAAAGGACTTGCGCCTCAAGCTGTTGAACATGCTCGGCTCACATGGTTTTGGGTCCTTTTACCGGAACAAAAGGACCTCGTCGGCAGGGACGAAACCCTGCATCTAATAATTCTCCAACGAAACATACCTTCGTCAAAGAAACAACCAACCTGGGTTCCTGATTAAAAGCGTCGTGAACGATGGACATAGCGAACCCTCTCGCTCTTGATCGTATTACAGCAGCATCGTATGCTGAGTAAACATGTGCCACCGCCTGCTAACGAGAACATTTTCCATTATTCACCGGCCTCCTAATATTCCCGCACTTCGCCACAACATTCTCAGCCTATTATGATTCGTGTTGACCAATTGACCATGCAGCTACAAGCCGGAGGGCATGTGGTGTCGATTCTCAAAGGGCTCACCTTTGAGGTGCCGCAGAAGCAAATAGTGGCGATTGTAGGGCCTTCGGGAAGCGGGAAGTCTACGTTGCTCGGACTCTTGGCCGGGTTGGATACACCCACATCCGGGTCGATCCAGCTGAATGGACAGGAAATCACCGCATGGACAGAGTACCAACTCGCCCATTTTCGACGTCAGAACATTGGATATATTTTTCAGTCTTTTCATCTCATCCCAACCTTGACGGCCCTAGAAAATGTTGCGCTGCCTTTAGAACTGAGTGGGGATATGTCTGCCGACACTCGCGCCCAGGAGTTGTTAGAGGCCGTGGGATTACAGGATCGCCAAGGGCATTACCCCAGCCAACTTTCAGGCGGAGAACAGCAACGGGTCGCCGTGGCCCGAGCCTTTGCCTGCCGTCCTCCTATTCTCCTGGCCGATGAACCCACCGGCAATTTGGATAGTGCCACGGGTCAGATGGTGATTGATCTGTTACTCAACCTGAATCGTGACCAGGGAAGTACGCTGGTCTTGGTCACCCACGATTCAACACTCGCCGAACGCACGGAACGGATCATCACTCTGCATGATGGCATGATTGCATCAGACCAATCTCGGGCCTCGTAAATTCATCATGCTTCAACACAGGATACCCATTTCACTCAAAATGGCTTGGCGAGAAACGCGAGGCAGTTGGCACCAGTTTGTATTTTTTTTGGTGTGCTTGGCTATTGGAGTTGGAGCAGTAGTGGGAATGGAGCTGTTTGCGACGAATGTGGAAGGTATGATCCTGGGAGATGCCAAAAGTTTATTGGGAGGCGATGTGGAGATTCGGCTTGCCCGTCCCTTGAGCAATTCCGGGCAAGAGGTACTGGCCTCTTTAGAAAAGCGCAAGATGGAAGTGACTCATGTTCGAGAACTGGTTGGAATGTCCGCCGTGCAGGAGGTAGAGAGAAACGAGGGGGGACGAGAAAATCCCTCGCTTCGATCCACGCAAATCATTGAACTCAAAGTGGTAGAATCAAACTATCCGCTCTATGGCCAAGTTGTTGTGTCTCCCGCGCAGCCGTTTCACACATTGATCTCCCCTGCGACGACCTGTCCGGACAATCCTTGCTTTGGGATCGTGGTCCAAGAATCTCTGCTCATCACCTTAGGCATAGAAGTCGGATCGCATATCAAACTCGGGCAGGCCTGGTTCGAGATTAAAGGGATATTGATCAAAGAACCTGACCGTGTGGCCAGTGCCTTTAGCTTGGGGCCACGTGTAATGATTTCCGACGAGGGTTTAATTGCCACGGACTTAGTGCAGGTCGGGAGCCGCATTCGTCATCGATACCTCCTTCGTGTCCCGGAGTCCTTATCCCTTGGGCCCCTTCTTGGAGAGTTGCAAGGCCGGTTGGCCAAAGAAGGGGCACGGGTGTCGTCGTTTCGTGAGGCGCAACCGCGCATTCGAAGATTTTTGGAGCAACTCACGATCTATTTGGGACTGATCGGCCTGACCGCGCTATTCGTGGGGGGAATTGGCATTGCCTGTACAATTAACGGGTTCATGAAACAAAAGATGACGACAATAGCGATCCTCAAAACATTAGGTGCGGATTCCGGACTCATCATGCGCGTGTACATTGGACAGAGCATGCTTATGGGATGCGTGGGGAGCCTCACCGGGGCAATATTGGGTATGGGATTACAAATGGCAATTCCCTTATTACTGGGTGGGCTTATTTTTGTTACCTTCCCCACGACCGTCACGCTCTTGCCATTAGTCAAAGGCTTCATCCTAGGCGTGGCCACGACACTCTTCTTTACCCTGTGGCCTTTGTTAACTATCCGAACGATTCCCCCAGCAATCGTGTTCCGGGGAGAAGTGGATCAGGGTTTTGCCCAGACTCAACAAGCCTCTTTTTGGACAACACTATGGATGCCGCTATTAAAATTCTGGAAAGACAGACAGCGACTCTTCACCAGTCTGATCATTGGGGTGGGACTCATGCTACTCGCCATGTGGCAAGCACGTTCCGTCTCGTTGGGGTTCGTGTTTATCCTTGCCTTTGCCGCGGCCTTGGTCGTTCTCCAGTTTGGAGTATGGCTGCTGCTCAAGGGTTTACGAAAATTGCCGCGGCCTCGATCGTTGGTCGTTCGACAAGCATTCGGCAACGTACAACGCCCAGGGAATTACACCACGGGCATGGCCGTATCCATCGGCCTCGGCGTAATGGTCATTGTGACAGTAGCGTTGGTCAAAGCGTCCTTGCTGGCCGCGATCGGTGATCGTATTCCCGAAGATGCGCCGACGTTCTTCTTTATTGATATCCAGCCCGATCAAAAGGGCCAGTTTGAGCAGATCATTCACACGCACACGCCAACCGCGACCTATACACTCACTCCTGTAGTTCGTTCACGAATTGGAGCGATTGATGGAAAGGCCATCAATCCGGAGGAGCACAAGGGCAAGCGCAATGGGTGGTATTTCACGCGCGAATATGTACTGACTGAGTTAACAGATCTTCCCAGGGATAACACCGTGGTGAAAGGGCAGTGGTGGCCAACCAACCAACAACCCGACGTTCGGGCCAACTCAGACCGTGCGGCCATTCGCCTGTCCGTTGAAGAGGAGGCGGCCAAAGGACTTGGCCTAGGTTTGGGCACGACAATAGAATTTGATATTCAAGGAGCTCCCCTGTCCGCTGTGGTGGAAAGTACACGGAAGGTGGATTGGGGCAGTTTTTCCACGAACTTTTTTATGATTCTCTCGCCCGGCTCGTTGGAAGGCGCGCCGCTAACGTATATTGCTACGGCCAAGGTCAACCCCGAGGAGGAAATACCTCTTCAACAAGCCCTGGTTGGGGCGCTGCCCAATGTGACGGCCATAAAGATTGGGGATGTGCTGGCCAACGTAGCACGCTTGCTGGAGCAATTGGCCTGGGCCATCCAAGGCATGGCCTTCTTTAGCCTCATCAGCGGGGCAGTCGTGATGGTCGCCGCCTTATCTTCGACACGGTACCGCCGGTTGTATGAATCCGCCATTCTCAAAGCTATTGGCGGCACACGGCAACTGATTGTGCAATCGTTCGCCATCGAGTTTGCGATCATTGGTGGCCTAGCCGGCCTGATCGGAGTGGGTCTTGCCAGTGTACTGTCCTGGGCCATCCTGCATTTTTTCATGGATTTGACTTGGGCATTTCAACCAACGGTTCTCGGCTGGAGCCTCTTGGCCACGATTACCTTAGCCGTGATCGTCGGTTTTCTCAGCACCTTCCGGGTTTTGGGTGAGCCGCCGTTAGCCGTGTTGAGACAAGAATAACTACCCACCGCCTCACGTCTCGCAACCCCGGTTACAAGCCTCCGGTTGGATCGTCCGAGTTTTCAGGTCCGTTTTTTGACTTATGGGCACCTCTAAAAACCGTCCTTTTCCGTGATGGCGGCGTCAGCCGCGTGCTCAAATCCTCATGTATTCGCCCATACACTCCGGTTT
>JADFRB010000093.1 GCA_022561525.1 Nitrospinota bacterium | reverse complement strand
GAACCGCTGGAGTGATCACGGTTGGGACCACCACACTTGCCGCGTTTATTGGAGCGGGAGGATTAGGTGTTCCCATTGTCGCCGGGTTGCAAATGGCCAACACTACGGTCATCCTTTCCGGAGCCTTGCCTGCAGCGGCTCTAGCGTTAATGATCGATGGCTCTTTGAGCAAAGTGGAAAACTGGGTCAAACCGCGTGGTTTAGAATTGCGAGCAATCCCAGAGTGAGAAATGGAACACCTCCCACGTCTTGCGAAAATTGTGAAAAACCATTACAGTTCAAGACCTTCTGACTGAGCCTAGAAAAGTCCGCGCAAGCTCTTGGCGCACCTGGCAAAATAAAAAACTGTTTCATCACCACCGAGGTGACCTTGAATTTTTTATTTCACCATGCACACCAATATCTTACACGTCTTTTTTGTGCCCAACTGCCGTTTCTAGGCTGACTCTTCTCAACACCATTACCCACCATATTTTCATCCCTGTTAAGGAATCGATTTCATGCTTGATCAATCCAATGTCATTATCGATGTCCATGTGCACACCCAAGATCCTGAGGCCATTAAAGAAGAAATTCGTGATGGATTGCTTTCGACACCAAAAAAATTCCCGACCAAATATTTCTACGATGATTGGGGTTCCACACTTTTTGAACAAATCTGCGAATTGCCGGAATACTATCAAACTCGAACCGAGCATCAATTGCTTGAAGCCGTGGCCGATGATATCGTCGCCAAAACGGGCGCGGATGAATTAGTGGAGTTGGGATCAGGCGCCGCCACCAAAACCCGGGTGTTATTGGATGCCATGGCTCGCGCGAAACAGCTCCGGTTCTATGTACCGTTTGATGTCAGCGAAGGCATTGTGCGACGAGTGGCCCAAGAGCTTGTCGAGGAATATGAAGGATTACTGGTTCATGGCGTGGTCGGAGATTTTCTCGCACACTTGGAACACATTCCCGATGGCGGACGACGCTTGGTCGTCATTTTAGGTGGCACCATCGGCAACCTAGAACTTGAGGCCAGCCAGGTCTTTTTGTCATCGATCTATGATGAAATGGATCAAGGAGATTTTTTCCTTCTTGGGGTCCAACTCATCACCGATGTCGATCGTTTAGAAGCCGCCTACAATGATTCAGCAGGAATCACGGCCGCCTTTAACAAAAATATGTTGCGCGTCTTACAGTCTGTCATTGGGGCCGAGTTTGACCAGGATGCTTTTCAACATGTGGCTCGTTTCAATCATGACAAGCACCGTATTGAAATGCATCTTCGATCGATTCGAGATCAAGTGATTCCCATTCCCGAATTGGATTTAAACCTTCATCTCCACGAAGGCGAAGAGATTCTCACGGAAATCAGCACGAAATATACTCGACACCAGGTAGAAGCCTTGTTAACAGGGGCAGGTTTTAGTCCTGTTGAATGGTACTCCGACTCCAACCACCTTCACGGTCTCGCCTTAGCGAAAAAACGATAGGGGCTGTTGAAAAAGTCCGCCAGCGGCGTTCTCGGCCCTTTGTCGTGCTCACGTACTTTGAGTACGCTCCGCGCGCCAAAGCGCCTGCGGCCTTGCCTGTGGAAGGGCGCGTCTTGGCGCGCCTGGGTTGGGCGGGTCAGACAACGGGCCTTTGTGAACAGCCCCTTGGCTTTTTCGTGTACACGCTTCCTTGAGCTACTTGGCTAATGATATTTCGCTCTTTGCGTGATCACACATGATCTATCTCAATTACGCTGCTCTAAGCCCGACTGATCCAGAAGCTGAACAGGAAGTTGAACGGACGCTAACGGAGTTCAAGGAATTTTTATATTCTGATGCCGGCATTGAGTGGTATCTCAACAAGGTTCGTGATTGTCGGCAAAAGGTTGGCTCGTTATTACATGTTTCGGATCCCTCGACCATCGCATTCGTCTCGAATGCATCTACCGCTCATTTCCTCATACTCTCCTCACTGAATTGGAAATCGGGCGATACCATTCTGACCACCACGCACGAAAACCCTTCCATCACGAGTCAACTGTTCGCCCTTGAGCCGCGAGGCATTCATATTCACGCGATTAAGCCGGTCAGCCCTGGCGAATTCATCAAAGAATTCAAACATCAGGTCAACCAACACCACCCCAAAGCCCTCGTGATGAGCCATGTGTCTCACGTGGATGGCCGGGTTTTTCCCATACACGACATTTCAGAAATAGCCAAAGCACACCAGTGTGTGGTCATCATCGATGGTGCGCAGGCTGTGGGCCATATCGCTGTAGACCTGAGCCTGCTGGATTTCGATGTTTACTTGTTTACTGGCCACAAGTGGTGTCGAGGCCCCCTCGGCACGGGGGCGATGGTGGTGCGAGATGGCCTTTTCCAGCAACCGAATTTCCAACAGATTCAAACGGAAAATCCAGGGTGGCCGCCAGCCTCCCAATTTGAAATCGGGACACACAACATCGGACTCATTGCGGGGTTTGCTCAGGCCTGTCAACACAGACATCAAAAGGGAATCGAGACAGAACAACTCCTCAATTTTCAGAAGGAAGCAAAAGAACAGTTAGGCCGGATTCAAGGTTGTCATGTCCTGGAATGGGAGGGACCACATGCTCCTGGCATCCTCACGTTCAAAGGAAAGTCTGACTTAGATCATGTCCAATTTGCCAAGCAGCTTGCCTCAGAATTTGGAATTATTGTGAAACCATTTGTAGACTATCCAGCAAGTGACACACCTGCGATTCGCCTATCATGGTCTTCTATGTTGAAGCAAGAGGATTTTCAGACGGGACTCTCGACGATTGGCCAACAACTCCAGTACTAACCATCTTTTTGTCTTAAGGGCACCTCTAAAAACACGGCATTTTTTGTGAGGGCAAGGAAGCCGCGCGCGGAAAACCGGAGTGTATGGGCGAATACATGAGGATTTGAGCACGCGGCTGACGCCGCCATCACGGAAAAGGACGGTTTTTAGAGGTGCCCTTCATTGATTACCGGACTTTGCTCCCCAGTTAGTTCCCTTCAGGTATTTGCTGAGCGTGGCGCTCCAATCTTTCCTCTAACCGTTGCAAGGCTTTTTGAGTTGACCGCAAATCACTCAAGATTTCTTCTCTTGAGACTGGTGGCTCCAACTCTCGAAGACGCTCTGCCTTGGCTTCGTCCAGGTTATTGATCACGACTGCTATAAATAAATTCACCACCACGAAAGTTCCCAACACCACGAAACTCACAAAATAGATCCAGGCGAGCTCATGAAATTCCATGGCGGTGTACATGATGTCGGTCCAATCTTCAAGCGTGACCACGCGGAAGAGGGAGAGCAGGGCAATGCCAAGCGATCGCCAGTGAGTGGGATCGTGTTCATGAAACAACTGATACCCGGTGATGGCATAGATATAAAAAATCACCCCCATTAACAGCATCACATGCCCCATGCTGGGGATTGAGCGAACCAAAGTCGAAACAATAAGCCGAAGCTCTGGAATCGTAGAAATTAGACGGACAACCCGCAACAAGCGGGCAAGCCGGGCAATCATGGCAAAATCCCCAGTTGCCGGAACGAGAGAAAAGACAATGACTAAAAAGTCAAAGACGTTCCAACCATCCTGGAAATAGCGCCCGACCCGAGGCGCGACTGCCGTCATTTTTAACATCGCTTCGATGATAAACACGCCAAGAACGAGTTGATTGCCCAGGTGGAACCAATCCCCATAGGCCTGAACCAATGCCGGAGACGTTTCCAATCCCAGCAACACGCCGTTACCAATGATGAGCGCGATGATGAAATATTCAAAACCGGCAGTCTTTACAATTCGATCGGCAAACTGTTGCACGTGAAGGCCTCTTTTTTCAGAATACACTCAACGCAAACCTGTCAGATTGACCATGAGCGTCTAAATAGCTATCGGTGGAAGGCAGGATAACAGCAGATTGTAAATTTAGTGTTCCGTTTGGAGGTAACCACGGAGGATATCCCGTCGAGCGACAATCCCGATCAATTTTCCCTTACCATCGATCACCGGCACACGAATGAGATGATTGTTTTGCAAAATATCGATGAGCGCTGGCATATCCATGCCCTGAATCGCTGAAATGGGATTCGGAGTCATGATATCACCAGCCAAGACCTCGCCAAGTTTGTTGCCTTTTCTCAGGGATTTCAAAAGGTCAAACTCTGACACAATACCAACTAAATTTTCCGAATCGTCAATGATCGGCACCGAGCCAAACCCCTCCATCATATACGAGGCGAGCAATTCCGTCTTCGAGTCCCTGTTGGCAGACTGCACGCATTTTTCCATCAATTGCCCGACTGTCATTTTTCCAAACTTGGTCTCTCGAATATTCGTTCCTGGCATACGACTCTCCTTTAGGGAAGCAATGGTAAAAAGATCTCTTGCTCTCGTGTGTCTTCTTCTCGCAAAACCCTTACGTGATTATTAAGAAACCATATCATGAAATACACTGTGATTCCACAACACCAAAACCCGCAGATCCAGCCCGCGTTCACTATTAGTTTCTTCCAACATGAGCATGGGTAAAAAGTATGGCTATTCGTCCTTGAGTCCCCCTCCTTTGTAAGGAGGGACGGAGGGGAAGTAGCCTTTTTGCGTGGAAGCGGAGGCTGAAAACTTCAATACATCCAGATACGTCAGGGACTCTACCCCACCTCGCCTCGCCTCGCCTCCCATTACAAAGGGGAGGAATCACCAGGTGGCTCCCTCTGGCTAAACACTTAGTAGTACAAAGTTTACCCACGGAAAACTCGGAAGAACCCACTATGGTTCAGTCTAAGTTATCCTTCTGATAATGGCGTAAGCGAGACTCAAGAATGTGATCGGAATCCAGTGAATCACATTTCAGGTCGTATGCCGCAGCCTGAGTGGCCGCCTCTTGTGGGATTAACCCAACCAGCTCACTCCCCTTGATCGACACTCCACGTTGCTCCGCTTCTTCTTTGACTTTTTCAAACACAACATGGAGGGAGGTATTACGATAATTCGTGAGATTCATGGACACCTGGACTAAACCTTGAGTTTTTAACTCCAAGCCCAGCGCCTTCACCGCTGGCAAACCGCCGCTGGACGCCCGAATGACCTTGGCAATGGCTTGGGCAATAGCTAGGTTGCTCGTGTTCAGCACGATATTGTACGCAATCAATGGATGACGCGCTCCAACTGCTATAGCCCCGGCAGTGGGATGCGGATGCTCCGGACCGAAATCAGGTAACCAGGCCGGATCAGACTCCATCCGTGACGCGAGATCAGGTAAACCCCCACGACGAATGGCTTCAAGCGATTTGCGGTAAGATTGATCACACGCTTCCTCATAGAGGAACACTGGGATTTCAAGCTCATCGCCAATGCGCTTTCCCACGCTCTTAGCCAAATCCACACACTGGCTCATTGTGGCATCGTCGAGAGGGATAAATGGCAAAACATCAGTAGCGCCAATTCGTGGATGCTGCCCCGAATGTTGGCACATATCGATTAACCTGGTTGACGTTTTCACTAATTCCAATGCGGCTTGGGCCACCCCCTCAGACGACCCGGCAAAGGTCAACACACACCGATGATGGTCAAAATCACGGTGTTGGTCCAAAAGGCTCACGTCTTTGACGGTATTGATCGCGTGGGCGAGCGCATGAATCGTTTCGATATTGCGCCCCTCACTGCAGTTTGCCACACATTCGATGATGGGTGTAGCCATTTGAATGATCCATTTCTGGCAAGGATAGAGTCGTTTAGGTAAGGGTTCATACCCCAAACCCTTTTTCTTGACAACCTGAAAGAGGCCCTATTATAGTTAAAAATACTAAATTTTCTTTCTTCTCCTTCTCTATGTTGGCAGTGTGTTTCTTAAGATCGGCACACAGTGGAGCAGGTGACAAGACCACTACTAACTCCCATACAAGGCGATAGGTGAACTTATGAGTATGACGCAAGTCGAACCCGCCACAACTCTCGCACAACTTCAAGAAACCAAACCTGATAAGGTGACGATCGTGCTTCTGAGTGGGGATATGGATAAAGCCATGGCCGCCTTTATCATCGCCACCGGTGCCGCAGCCATGGGCATGCAAGTCACCATGTTTTTCACCTTCTGGGGATTGAATGTCATTCGAAAGGAAGGCGCCACAAGTTCTGCCAAAGACTTTCTACGCAAAGCCTTTGGTTGGCTGAATAAAGGAGGCGCAAAGAACCTTCCATTGTCAAGATTTCACTTTGGCGGCTTGGGCTCCATCATGATGAAGAAGGTCATGAAAGACAACAGGATGCCCTCTGTTCCTGAGCTGCTGGAAACTGCTCAAGATCTTGGCGTGAAAATGATCGCGTGCACAACCACACTTGGCTTACTCGGAATTTCCAAAGATACGTTGATTGAAGGAATCGACGAACTTGCCGGCGTCTCCACCTACCTCGTGGAAGCCAAAGACGGCGCTGTGAATTTGTTTATTTGATAAGTAGTGAGAAATGACTACTGAGAGTTTGAAGTTTCTTTAACCCCTCGCCCCCGAGGGGCTGAGTTACGAAGAGGAACGAAGGGAAGGGTGAGGGGTTGCTTTACTTTCCCTCTCAAGATTTTTTAAGGAGCCATTGATGATCGAATCCGACACCACACTTGATACCCTCGGCTACTTCTGCCCCATGCCCATAATTATGACCTCAAAAAAAATCAAAGAACTCACAATGGGTCAGGTCCTCGAAGTGCTATCCGATGACGAAGGAATCAAAAAAGACATGCCCGCCTGGTGCCAAACCACAGGCCACGAAATGGTGGGACTTGAAGAGGAAGAAGCCAATCCTAAAATGGTCTATAAGGCTTATGTGAAGAAGACCAAATAAATCTTACCTTCATAATAACTCCCTCGCACCGCTCAAACCCCATTTGTGTTCCTCAGAGTTAGGCCTCAAGCCTGACCTGACGTAAGTTATTCCAGATATGGATGCAATTATTTGTTGGCGCATGATCAGTCAGATGGTCTATTGCCAGTTGGTCGAACTGTCCTGTCTGGATCATCCTTTTACTTGCATCCCCTAAGTGCTGGAAAAAGCCGGTTATTCGGGCAATCCAGACACAACAGGCCCATGCGGTTTTGAATCCATCCCTTCCTATCAATATAGGTTTGATCACCCACATGGCCAAAAATGTTTTTTCCAAACAATGCAGGGGCGCATTGTGTAACGCCATCGCCCCCTGCTTCA
>JADFRB010000092.1 GCA_022561525.1 Nitrospinota bacterium | reverse complement strand
CCATTTTGCCGTGCTCACGTACTCCATGTACGCTCCGCGCGTCAAAATGGCTGCGGCCTTGCTGGATAGACCCTTCGGAAAGACTCAGGGCATGCTTTTTTGAACATTCCCTCCCGCTGATGAAGTCTGTCTCCTCTTGAACATGTATTTGTCATGGGAGTGAAATATTCCACAGGCCCATGTAGTAAATATTATTGCAAGCCTGGGAAAAGATGTCTAGCGGGTTATTTCCAATGGGGATTCAGGGGGGGAACAATCGAACACATAGCTATACTTGTTGAACGGCGATTTCTGTGGATTGCGAGTTCTGAATGCGATAGGCGCGGATGATGGGATGGGATTTATCTTCAAGCGAGATGATGAGGTGGAGGGGTTCTGGAAAGTTTAACTTTTCTCGCATGTCTTCAAAGTCCATCGCCTTTTTGATGTCAGTTTCTGAAGGGCGAGCTGGTCTTGAGGTATGCGAGTGATAAAAAATTGGAAGGGTAAATCCCTTTTGGCGGATGTCTTTGATGGCGATGGAAAATTCCCCCATATCCATGACAAATGCAATGTCCGCGCGTTCTTCGGGAGAAAGATTTTTTAGGTCTGTCAGCTTCCCTTTTTCGAAAAATGTTGCCAGCTCTTCTTCTGTCATGTTGGCCAATATGTTGGTGATTCGGTATTGCTTGGAGATCACCTCCTCTTGGCCTGCGAGAAGGCCACAACATTCGTGTGGATCGAGGGCCCGAGCATGTTCGATCATGCCGTCCCAAATGTCGGATGGGATTCTGAGCATGGGGTTTAAATGCTACAAGAGACGTGGTGTTCTTCGAGTGTCGTGATAGTGGGGTGGTCGCTGCACAAGGGGCATTTTGGATTTTTGGGGCGACCGACTTTGCGAAACTTCATTTCCAGCGCATCATAAATCAGTAAGCGGTCGGCAAGCGTCTCACCAATTTGCAAAATTTCTTTCACGGCTTCGTTGGCTTGAAGAATACCAATAGTGCCAGCCAGCACGCCGAGCACACCGGCTTCTTGGCAATTCGGGACTAACCCTGCCGGGGGTGGTTCTGGATAGAGGCAACGGTAGCAGGGATAGCCTTCATGCGGTTTGATGGTGGTCAGTTGTCCTTCAAACCGGAAGATGCTTCCTGAGATGAGGGTCCTCTTCGCAAAGAAGCAGGCATCATTCACGAGAAACCGGGTGCCGAAATTATCCGACCCATCAAGGACGATGTCGTAATCAGGCAGGATCTTCATAATATTGTCGGCGGTAATGTTTTCTTGATAGGTGTTGACCGTAACATCTGGATTCAACGCAGCCAAAAGACGGCGGCCCGATTCAACCTTGGGAACCCCGACATGAGGCGTGGTGTGCAGGACTTGCCGTTGAAGGTTCGACAGATCGACGACGTCTCCATCAATCAACCCAATCGTGCCAATGCCAGCCGCTCCCAGGTACAACGCAATGGGGGAGCCTAAACCCCCAGCGCCAATGAGAAGGACTTTCGCCTCTAGAAGTTTTTGCTGCCCCTTTCCGCCAACCTCGGGAAGAATGATTTGGCGGCTATAGCGCTGAATTTGTTCTTCTGTAAATTCCATGAGTTTCTTAAATCATTCAACCACGTTAAGTTCGATGGGATCGACCTGGACCCCTTTTTCTCGTAATCCGTCGATGGCGCGTTCGATTTCTTCGGTGTCTCCGGAGAATTCCACATCCATCCAACCCGTGGTGTCTCGAATATCAGCACGACGAATGCTGGTGACGACCTTATATTCATGGCCGATTTGATGAATGATCGGTTCAGGAATTTTTTCTTCGGGAAAGCGAATGTGAAAGCGTAATTTAGCCATGGGCCCCTCCGGCTATCGCAGGAACGATCGAGACTTCATCGCCATCTTTGAGCGGAGTCTCTTTTCCGGTCAGAAAACGAATGTCTTCTTCATTGACATAGATGTTAATGAAGCGCCGTATCTCTCCCTGTTCGTCACAGATGCGATCTTTGAGCCCGGGATGAACGCCATTCAGGTGTTCAATGAGTTCACTCACACTGTTCCCGGCGCCTTCAACTTCTCCCTTGCCGCCAGTCATGGGGCGAAGGGGAGTGGGAATACGAACCGTAATCATGCAGCCCCCTGTTGTCCAAACATTTGTTCAAATTTTGCGAGACTGGGCGGAATACGAATTGGTCTGCCGACGGAATCCACTACGGCTTCTTGGGTCTTTAATCCATTGCCGGTGATGTAGGCGACGGTCACATCCTCTCGCTTGATCAAGCCCTGCTTTGCCAGTTTTTGAAGCACCCCAATCGTCACGCCTCCGGCAGTTTCGGCAAAGATCCCTTCAGTTTGCGCTAAGAGTTTAATGCCTTCTACGATTTCATCATCAGTCACAGAATCCAAGACCCCGCCGCTTTCTGCTGCGGTCTTCAAGGCATAATACCCATCGGCAGGGTTCCCAATCGCGAGAGACTTGGCAATCGTATTGGGTTTGACGGGTTTGAAAAAGTCTCGACCATCTTTAAATGCTGTCGAAATGGGTGAACACCCTTCAGCCTGCGCACCATTAACTATGGTGTTCACTGAATCGAGGAGCCCCACTTTTTTAAACTCGTTAAGTCCCTTCCAAATTTTGGTCAGCAAAGAACCCGATGCCATGGGGACCACGACTTGATCCGGCGCGCGCCACCCCAATTGCTCCACGGTTTCGTAGGCCAGCGTTTTCGATCCTTCGGCATAGTATGGTCGGATGTTGATATTCACAAAGGCCCATTGTCGTTCCCCGGCAATCTCGCTACAGAGGCGGTTCACGTCATCATAGGTGCCATCGATCTCAATGACCTTGGGACGATAGATGAGGTTGCCCAGCACCTTCGCGGCTTCCAGGTCGCCAGGAATAAACACGTAACATTGCATCCCGGCTAGCGCCGCATGAGCGGCAACAGAGTTGGCTAAGTTTCCGGTTGATGCACACGCGGCTGTCTCAAATCCCAGTTCTCGCGCTCGGGTTAGCGCAACGGCCACCACTCGATCTTTAAATGAAAGGGTGGGGTGATTGACGCAGTCATTTTTAATATAGAGCTCATCAATTCCCAAGAACGCGCCCAGGTTGTGTGCTCGAACGAGAGGCGTGAATCCCGCATGCAGGCCCACAGTCGGTTTGCCCTCGATGGGAAGGAAGTCTTGATATCGCCAAAGGCTATGCGGCCCGGCCTCAATTGATTTCCGAGAGACTTTGGCCTTGATCTCATCATAATTATATTTGACTTCTAATGGGCCAAAGCAGAGTTCGCAAACATGAATGGCTTCGGTGGGATACTCCTTCCCACATTCTCGACAGACTAAGGCTTTCATTATTGCCATGGCAGCACCTATATTTATGTGACGCCTACCGTACCAGGTAGTTGGCAGGCTTCCTGTTCATGCTCGAATAACTTGGTGATTTCAGGGTTGTCTCCGCAGAGGGGACATTTGGGGTTCCGTTTGGTTTTGATCTCACGGAAGCTGGTCTTCTGGGCATCAAAATCCAAAATGCGATCCGTGAGCGGTTGTCCAATGTTCAAAATTAATTTGATCGCTTCGGTAGCCTGAATCGTACCAATAATACCTGCGACCACGCCTATAATGCCGGCTTCCTGGCAACTGGGCACGAGCCCGGCTGGAGGCGGCTCATTAAAGATGCAACGGTAGCAGGCAGATTTTTTGGGAATGATGGAGAACACGCGTCCATCAAATCGTAAAATGCCGCCGTGGACGAGGGGCTTGTTTGCGAAATAGCAAGCATCATTGATCAAAAATTTCGATGGAAAATTATCGACTCCATCGATCACGATATCGTACGGCTTGATGAGTTCGAGAGCATTGTTGGCCGTGAAGCGGTCTTCGTAGGTTTCGACCGTCACCTCGGGGTTTAAGGCGTAAATTTTTTCTTTGGCCGAGAGTACCTTCGATCGGCCAACGTCTGGAGTGTGGTGCAATATCTGACGTTGGAGATTCGACAGGTCCACGACATCGCTGTCGATCAAGCCAATGGTGCCAATACCTGCTGCGGCCAAATACAGCGCAACGGGAGAGCCAAGTCCACCAGCGCCAACGACAAAAATTTTCGCCTGGGAAAGTTTCTTCTGGCCTTTGCCACCTACTTCAGGAAGCAGGATGTGTCGGCTGTATCGGGTAATCTGATCGTCTGTGAAGTTCATACTTTACGTTCAGGTAAAATGGATTGTTCAATAACCGATTAAATATTGAAATACTTCTCGATGCTTAAATATCGCTCGCCGGTATCACATAACACGGTGACGACATTCTTTCCAGGGCCTAATTCCTTGGCCACGTGTTGGGCGGCAAAGACGTTGGCTCCAGAGGATATTCCCACCAAGAGCCCTTCTTTTTTCGCCAACAGTTTGGTCGTCTGGTACGCCTGGTCGTCGGTGACGCGAAAAATATCATCTAAAATCGAACGATTGAGAACTTTTGGAACGAACCCTGCGCCAATGCCTTGAATCTTATGGGGGCCGGGTTCACCACCGGAAAGAACCGGGGACCCTGCAGGTTCAACCGCAATGATTTTTACTGAAGGGTTTCGTTCTTTAAAAACCTCACCACATCCCGTAATCGTGCCGCCTGTTCCTACTGCTGCGACAAACGCATCGATTTTTCCATCCAAGGCATCCCACAGTTCAAGGGCCGTGGTCTTTTTATGCATGGCCGGGTTTGCGGGATTCGAAAATTGATCCGGCATATAATACTCAGGGTTTTGTGAGACAATGCTTTCCGCTTCCTTAATGGCTCCCTTCATGCCCTCCCACGCTGGGGTCAAGATGAGTTGAGCCCCATACGAAGAAAGCAGGCTGGCTCGTTCCAGACTCATACTTTCCGGCATGACCAGAATCAGCTTGTACCCACGAACCGCCGCGATTAACGCGAGCCCAATACCTGTGTTGCCGCTCGTAGGCTCAACAATCGTCCCACCTGGCTTGAGCTGGCCCTGTTGTTCAGCCTCATCCAGCATATTGAGGCAGATACGATCCTTGACGCTGCCCCCGGGGTTGAAAAACTCCACCTTGCCATAAATGGTGGCTCCGCCATCCGGGGAAAGCTTATTCAGTCTGACAAGGGGAGTGTTGCCAATGCCCTCCGTGATTTGCGGCAAGAAGGGAGAGGTCACTCGCCTCCACCCATGAAAAAGAGGAATTCCAGTTTATCCCCGTCTTTGATCGGGGTTGTCTCCAGTTTGTCGCGTTCAACAATCTGAGTGTTGAGTTCCACTGCCACCATATGGGGGTCCACCTCTTTATGTTTCAGAACACCCAGGACTGTGCTGGCTTGGACATCTTCGGGTTTTCCATTAATTGTCACTTGCATGATTCGCTCCATGTATCGTGCATTAATCCTAAACCAAATACGGTAGCAAACAAGGCGGGAAATAGTCAAGAAGATGTGGAATTACAATGGCTTATGAGAGTAATTGAGGGACAAGATCTTTAGCACGTCCTTGAACCGCCACGTCCACAAGATCGGAGTTTGGTGTTGAATCCAAATTCAGTTCTGCGACAAAGGCGCCTTGATCTTTGGCAATCGGCCCAAAGGAGGCAGCGGGATAGACCATGCCTGAAGTGCCAATGATGAGCAGAACCTCGCAGGATCGTAACGCCTCATAGCTATTGTGAAGGTCTTCAGGGTCCAGCGATTCACCAAACCAAACAATATGTGGGCGTAGCAGCCCATGGCAGGTTAAACATTTTGGCAGAATCTCAATGGGGACGTCTCGATTGTCTTTGACCACGCCACATCCAGTACATCTGACCTTCCAAATATTGCCATGAATTTCGGACAGTTTCCGAGAACCTGCTTCCGCATGCAGGCCATCCACGTTTTGAGTAATCAGCCAAAACCGCTCACATCGCTGTTCTAATTCAACCAAGGCATGATGGCCTGGATTGGGACTTTTCGTGGCGAGTAATTCCCGCCGCCAGTTATACCATTCCCAGACCAGGGTTGGATCACGCTCGAAGGCATCCGGGGAAGCGAGCTCCTCGGGTCGAAAGTCCTTCCACAAGCCTTCTGCTCCGCGAAAGGTTGGGACGCCGCTGTCTGCTGAGATCCCGGCTCCGGTTAACACCGTCACCGATTTGGCCTGGGCTAGGCGCGATCGAATATCTTGCAGGGCAGCGTCAATGTTCATAAGGAAAGCCTCAATCACCTTTCAGGGAAATGATACGGGAAGATGGCTTCTGTCTCAACAGTGAGCAGCCCTAAATTACTAAAACCAATATGCCGAAGAAGAAGAGAATACCAAAGAATCGCCAGCCAAAGGAATTAGATCAAATCATGCACAGGCTGCTGCTCTTTATTGCCCATCAACAACGTACTTCCTCTCAATTGGGGCGATTGGCAACACAATCTCATTAAGAGACTGTAGAATATTCGAAAATTTTCAAATGTCGTTCATTTATGACTCATCCAAGGAAGCAACAGGGGATGTTAAAAAGGTGCGCTCAGCAAGGCCGCAGGTGCTTTGGCGCGCGGAGCATAGGCGTGAGTACGTGAGCACGACAAAGTGCCGAGAACGCCGCTGACGCCATTTTTCAACATTCCCTAAGGGAGGTGACGATGCATCCAGGTATCATGCCAGCCATTATGACGAGTCTTCTGCGAACTTTGAAAATCAAAAGCAACAATTACCCACGGTTGTTAGACCAGTCCATGACATCCAAGCACTGTCGTCCTCTGAAAAAGAAATCCATTGCCACGACACATTCCAATCCAAACGGCACGTAACCGGCATAGCCCAGGAGGGGCATTTCGAAAAGGTGAAATCGATCCACAAAGGGAATCGAATACACCCACTTCGCCGCGCTGTTGACATTCCACATCTCCCAAAAGAATCCGCACAATATGGCCGCACAAGCTGGGGTGGTGATCACCTGCCACCGGCCCTGGCTTAAAGCCAAAATAATCGTGCTCTTGCCCCATCGCATCTGAATACCCAGCATGAATAGCAAGGGCGCAATCCACAAGAACGAGAAAAAATAGTTGGGCCAGATGGCTAATCCCACGAGGCATGTGCTGCTAAAGAACAATAGGACCCATAGGAGATTTGTTGGCTGAGGAATGTCCAATGGTCGTTGGTAGGTTCGATTCGACAGAAACGAAAATGTTTGCAGAAATTGGCAGGTACTGAACATAGCCGGAAGGACCGTGGAAAAGGCAAGTGTGCTA
>JADFRB010000091.1 GCA_022561525.1 Nitrospinota bacterium | reverse complement strand
TCATTAACCGACGTCGAGTACCAAACATGAGTCAACCTCCGTATGTCCTGAAACTTCGACCGAGGTGACCCCAAAGGGCCGGATCTCCGTCGAGACCTTTTCTCCGGCCCCAAAGTCGGCGTTGCATGAACTTTCACGCGCGCGCCATAGCAGACCATCGGCGTAGTCACCCGTCAAGGTTCGTTGGTAGCGTTGGTGAGGATGCGCGACACTTTCTGCGGCCGCGATCGAGGTTTCGAAATCGATTGACCGTACCCACGTACGGGTTCTTCGCTCAGCCCGTTGCGAGATGCATTCTCTTTGCCCTGAAAGGGCGCACTAATTCAGCCCAGGGCGTTGCCCTCGTTGTTCTACACATCTTTTCCCCGGTCGTCGTATAATCATGGGAACTGATGGGCCCATGGATGGGCCCAGAGTTTTGAGAACGAGTCAAGGATGGACTCCGATGGTCGTCGCGTCGCCGGCCAAGCCGGGTGCGGGCCAAGTTGGACACTTGGTCGGCGTCCGGGTCGTTGATCGGTACGGTGCGAGGTTCTTCGCCAGCGGCCAAGGTCTCATCGCCGATGCCTCAAAGACACTAACGAAATGTCGTAGAATGAATCCGGCTCCCCGGTTGAGGAGTCCTGAAGACGGGCGCCGCGGCGTGACCGACGACGACACCGACGGTGATACGATCCTCGACTGCCTCGACCAGTGTGCGGGGTGGACGACAGGATCGACACCGATCACAACGGCGTGCCGGATTGTTTCGAGAGGGTTCCCGCCGTCTCTACCTGGAGTGTTATCGTCTTGGCACTTCTCCTGCTCACCGCCGGTAAGATCACCTTCGGGCGGTCGCCCAGGCCGGCGGGATGATTCTCCTCCGAATCTGAGCCGAGTTTCTTATCACTGTACGCTCGACGGGATCCCGCCTTTCGCTGCCACAGGGCAGAATGGAATTTAGGCGTGAGACAGGTTGTTCGCCTGCCTCTCGCCCGTACTTCTTGTTACCATGCCGACCTATGGATCATGGACACTGTGTCAAGTCGGGAATAAACGTGGGAGCCTCACCCGCGACTTCGCCATACGTCTTCCCCTGGAAGCCCGCGATGATAATCAGCACGTCGTTGATGTTGACTTGCAGATTTATCTGTTCGCCATTCAGGACCGGATGAATGTCCGATACCGACAGGTGCGTCGCGTTAAATTGGTTGGGATCAATGAACGTCTTGATCGCCGCCACGAAGTCGTCCGCGCTCACCGTGAGGTTCGGCGCCGACCATACATTATCCGGAGGCCCGGAGAAGAAACCCACGATGTCTTACCTGCGCAACGGCCGAGTTTGAATAATTACGACCCGGCCGGGTGGCTAGTGTTCGAACGCCCGGATCGAGGACGCCTCGGTGTATCACCTCGTGGATATGCACTGGTCGGTGCTCTACGAATGTCTTCAAAATTTTTGCGCAACCCATAACGAATTGGTTGAAGACGACCCCCAGGGGTCGAGGGCCATTGGGGCATTTCGAATTGGTCGCATGGATGGGGAAACGATCGTGACAATTTATTTTTGGGATACGGATTTTTTGCTCAGACCAATGTCAATTGACCGGCTTACCTTGGAACACGATGAGTTCGACGAAAAGCCTGTTGATGAGGGGATCCAAGAATCCTCAGAGGATTCAGTCGGTGAGGCGGTTTCCCCGTTAGAAATGGTTGAGGATGTGGACTGGATCGTTCCCGAGGCTGGGGCATTTTTTCGGACAGGTTCCATAGAGTATCCCGATACGAAAGAATGATGTTTCTTTAACCTGTCATGTGAGGATGTTGGGAACGAGATGCACGAATGTCAATGTGGAATCAAGAGGTTTGAAGCATGGCGCGTACCAAAATTCTGGACTTTCAACGTGACCCGTATTTGCGATTAATCCGTCCGCTGGTGCAGGCGTATTTGGGGTTTTATCGGGTCGGCAGTCGGCATATCGAAAGTATGGGGCTGACGGGGCCGCAATTTGATGTGTTAGCAGAGCTTGGTGGAATGGAGGGCCTGACGTGTGCGGAACTCGGAGAAGCGACGCTGATTACCAAGGGGACGCTCACCGGTGTGTTGGACCGTTTGGAAGGAAAAGGATTGCTGAAACGGCAAGGCGTCAAGGGTGATCGACGTGCCATTCACGTGCAATTGACGGCCAAAGGGGAAGAGTTATTTTGCAAAGCGTTTCCAGCTCATGCCGAATTTATGCGGCCCTTTATCCAGCAGGCGTTTACGACGAAAGATGTGGAAGCGTTACGAACTCAACTCTTTCGTCTACGGGATAGTTTTCAATCAGAACCGTCGTCTCCGACGAAGAAAAAAGAAAGAGCACTTCATGGAAAAACCCGCTGAAACCAGTTACCCCCTTCACGACCCGCTTCAACGACGGTGGAGCCCCAGGGCCTTTGCCGATCGTCCGATTGCTGACAAACAATTAACGATTCTGTTTGAAGCCGCGCGGTGGGCGTCCTCATGTTTTAACGAACAACCTTGGCAGTTCATCGTCGCGACCAAGTCCACGCCGCAGGAATACGAACGCATGCTCTCCTGTCTTGTCGAAGGCAATCAGAAGTGGGCCAAGTTGGCACCGGTCTTAATGTTAACGGTAGCCAGGTCTACGTTCGATCATAATGGCAAAGCGAATCCTCATGCCTGGCACGACGTCGGGTTGGCCGTGGGCAATTTGGTGATACAAGCCACCACGTTGGGTCTCAGCCTACATCAAATGGCTGGAATTCTTCCAGATCGCATACGAGAGGTGTACGGAATGCCACAAGGGTTTGACCCGGTGGCGGCTTTAGCCTTGGGGTTTGCAGGCGATCCCACGCTTCTTCCTGAAGAACTCGCTCAACGGGAACAGGCCACACGCACAAGGAAACCTCTATGGGAGTTTGTGTTTAGCGGACAATGGGGACAACCAGCGACGATGGTGAAGTAAAAGTTGTGATTGGCAAATGAGTGCCGCATATGCCTGATGCACGTATCAAAATGGTCATTCCCGCGGTTGCAAGCAGGAATCCAGGTTGATTTTTGTTTCTTGAATATGTGAGGAGGCATGTTGCCAAAAAGGAAATTCTCCATTCAGGTTAAACGAATCTACGAATTCCCAAGTCCCGACGACGGCTATCGGATTCTCGTCGACCGACTCTGGCCTCGTGGAATTCAAAAAGACGATGCTAAAATCAACCTCTGGCTAAAAGAAATTGCCCCCTCGAATTCCCTACGGAAGTGGTTTAGCCACGATCCAGAGAAATGGGAGGAATTTAAACAACGCCATTGTAAAGAATTAGATCAACAAGAGAATCTTATTGATGAACTGATGCAACATACGATTACAGGAAAAGTCACGTTACTTTTCTCTGCGAAAAAGGAATCTCAAAATAATACGGTAGCCTTGTGGGAATATTTCTTAGGTCGTTCGTAAGTGTTTTATTAAAGCGGGGTTTTGCCCCTGCCGACGAGGTTCCCTCGACGGACTCGGGACAGGCTCTTTGGTTTCGGCAAAAGGACCTAAAACCATTTCCGCCCGTCGTGGCTCTGGGGGTTCCCTCACCACAGCACCGAATTATATGGCTGCGCAACTCGCGGAGTCTATCCTGAGCCTTGTCGAAGGACTCAAACAGCGCTTGCCAAAATGTCGAATTCGGTACTAAGGCTCAGCCACGCCGAAGGCGGCCGACTTTATGTAGAATTTTATCTATCTGAAGTTAGGCTTTTGCTGCTTGAATAAATTCCTGAATCAGTCGTTGGCTTTTCCCGCCTTTTTGATTTTTCACGCCTGTGTTGACATCCACTCCGTAGGGTTTGACCTTTTCAATGGCAGATTGCACGTTTTTGGGGGTGAGCCCACCGGCGAGGATGACGGGAATTGGTGACTCTCGAACAATCTGAGCGGAGATTGACCAGTCGTGGGTGTGGCCTGTGCCGCCGACCTTGTTGGTTCGTTTATTAATGGAGTCTAGCAATAGGACGTCCGCCACGTTGTATAACTTGCGGGCACGGTGAATGGCTTCTGGCCCATCGACGCTCACCTTGGCGATCATTTTTCGAGGGAATAGTTTCCGAGTCAGGGTTTTGATAGTTCGGGATGGAAGGTCACAGTGTAGTTGAATGGCCGAGGTGGGAACTTGTTTAGCCAGCTTGAGTATTTTGACTAGGTCTTCGAAGTGCGTAACCAGAACGGTGGTTATGAACGGTCCAACGGTTCGGCATATCTCGGCTGCGGTTTTGGACGATATGAAATCATTCGACCGATGGACTCTTCCGACTAGTACACCAATGGCATCTGCCCCGCATTTCTGAGCGAGCTTGGCATCCTTAACGGTTTTTATTCCGCAAATTTTGGCGCGCATTGGTCTTTTGAGGAGAATAGTTGGATTTTATCTCAGGGAATTTGCCAGAGAAAGTTCAGCAAAGCAATAAGGACCTACAAAAAAGAGGCGCTTACCCTTTTTTTGGGTAACCTCAGGCGTGAGGAAATCCCTGGTGGCGACTCGTTCCTACCTCATCCTCCCTGGGCATGTGTCTGGCTTCTTCTCACGGGAACCTGCTTCTCTCTAAGATTGCTCTTCCCACTGGTCCTCCAAAAAAAGAACATGGCATTGAGAAGGCACTTTAGAGTTTGGCTCATGATTCTGCCTCCTACTAAATGCCTACTGGTTGACATTGTCTCGTATTACACACGAAACTATTTTTAGTTGTAAATGGATCGTAAATACAGCGGAATCATTTTCCGGAGGTTTTTCTTCCAACCTCTGAACAATTTTGAATACAGAAACTGATGCGAAATCTGGGAAACAGGATGTATTCGGCAATCTATTGGTTAACCTTTGGCCTTATTTCCCTTCCCTTTTTCTTGTTCAATCTCACCATCTTTTTGTTGACCTTTCCTTTTGATCCCAAAGGAGTGCTCATCAGCGTGCCTACCTGTTTTTGGGCGTGGTTGGGCATTACAATGAATCCGTTATGGCACCTTGAAGTCGAAGGCCGAAATAATATTCAATGGGGCAAAACGTATATCCTGGTTTCCAATCATCAATCCGTGTACGACATTTTTGTTCTTTTTTGCCTTTTCCGCCCATTTAAATGGCTGGCAAAAAAATCATTATTCAAAATCCCCTTCATTGGATGGAATATGTCTTTAAACCGCTATATTCCCATTCAAAGAGATAGCCTGAAAAACCGAGTGGCTGCCCTTCAAGATTGTCGGAAATGGCTACGGCGGGGAGTTTCAATTATTATTTTTCCAGAGGGAACTCGATCCGAAACCAGAGAAATGAGAATTTTTCACTCGGGAGCCTTTCGTTTGGCCATTGAAGAAAAAATACACCTTGTGCCAATTGCCATTACAGGGACCAGTGATATTTTACAAAAACATTCCTTCTTGCTGGGACCTGGAAAAATCTTCATCAAAATAAAAGTATTGCCGCCGATTGACGCCAGCCAATACGATTTGCATCAAATAGAAGAATTAAAAGAGAGAGCGTACCAAGAAATCTCCCATGAAATTCAGGATTCATCAAAAACAATTCCCGAACCCACGGAAAATTCAAATATCTCCTCCGCTTCCAACCGTTAAATTCAGTATTGTCAACTTAACGATAATTCGACTCTGGAAAGACAATTCACTTGGACCTAATCTGTTGATTTGGCAGGGTTCAGGATTTGGACTTCGACGCGTCTCCGGAGCAAAATTTGGCTTAAGTTGACAATGCCTCCAGGTAAGCACCAGTGCTCTACTCTACCCAATTCCTGACCCCCATTCCGTGGATTTGCGACAGAATCTGGATGACCCCCATTACACCTTCTCCCCAAAGGAGAAAATTGGCAATTTGGTGGCTAGGTGCTATAATGTTAAAACGTTATGATGATATAAAAGGAGAAAATAAATGGCTGGGCAAACCAGAACCACAGTCTATCTCAAGCCAAAAATCTATCGTGCCTTAAAAGTCAAAGCCGCCTTAACGGATCGTTCGGTCTCGGACCTCATCAATACAGCTGTTATGGAGGCACTGAGGGAAGATGGCCTGGATTTGGAGGCCTTTGACAAACGGGCCAAAGAACCCCTACGCACCTTTGAATCGGTCCTGAAGGATTTGAAGCGTGACGGACTCATATAGCATCTTTGTCAAAAAATCGTCGGAACGCGAACTGCGGCAAATACCTAAAAGTGAATTAAACCGGATCCTTTCTCGGATAAAAAGATTAATGCACACTCCCCGACCAACTGGGTGTGAGAAACTTGCGGACCAAGAAAGGTATCGTATTCGACAGGGAGATTACCGCATCGTGTATTCGGTAGATGATGAACGAAAAAGAATTGACGTGGTGAAGATAGGCCACCGTCGAGAGATCTATAGACAGTAAAAAAAGATATACTAATGGGTTACAAGGGGTCAGGAACCTTTGTTGTTCCTGACCCCTGTTGTGTCTTACTCATCCAACTGAGGAGCCCTGAACAATTTACAGGAAAACCTAGTATTCACGAATATGTGGTGGCAAGACCTGAGACCTTCTAAATCCCTTCTACCCACGCTTTGGCCAGCATGGCCGGTAAACCGTGAGTGCGGTGGGAAAAACATTCCCCACCCCTTTCATGCCATCCGTGACGGACTAGCTCTACCAAGCCTTAAGCCATCGTCCTGTCCATGGTCCCAAAAGAGCGAGCGATCCGTGAGGCGCCTAGTTCAAGCGAGAAAAAAGGTTCCCACCACCTTTGTTGTCACGACAAATAAGTAAAGGGCACCTCTACAAACCAGGCATTTTGGTGAGGGCAAGGAAGCCGCGCGCGGAAAACCGGAGTGTATGAGCGAATACATGAGGATGTGAGCACGCGGCTGACGCCGCCATCACGGAAAAGGACGGTTTTTAGAGGTGCCCTTAATTCTTTCACCATGAGGGAGTTGCATCATGCAACCATAATGGTTGGGGGAATTTGAACACATCGCTGGGATATGATAAGTGGATTCAATTGGTTACCTAACCAAGAAGGAGTCCACCATGGCCAAACGGCAGAGGAGACAGTACGACGCCAATTTCAAGGTACGAGTGGTGCTCGTTACCCTCCAAGAGGGGAAGACCCTGCCGAGTTAGCGAGCGAATTTGAGGTGCATCCGAATCAGATCAGGAATGGGAAGACGGAGTTTCTGGACAAGGCGTCGGAAGTGTTTGGGGGAAACAAGGCGGACCAGGATGCTCT
>JADFRB010000090.1:6905-7211 GCA_022561525.1 Nitrospinota bacterium | reverse complement strand
TGGGTCGTTTAGAATTAATGCCCTCCACAACAGTGGGAATGGCCACATGTTTCGCTTCCCAACAATGTTTCCCTTATATGGGAAGTTTGGTGAGCATAGAGGAGGACCAAGATGATTCGGATAAAGAAGTTGGATCATGTGGTTATCCGTGCCCATGATGCAGAGAAAATGGTTGAGTTTTACTGTCAGGTGTTGGGATGCACGGTTGAGAGAAGGTCTTCACCCGATGTGGGGATCGTACAATTGCGAGCGGGCGATGCCCTGATTGATATCCTCGCGGTTAACAGCGAGCTTGGGCGACTGGGT
>JADFRB010000090.1:0-6895 GCA_022561525.1 Nitrospinota bacterium | reverse complement strand
AATGGGTGGGAGCGGACCTGGGAAAGAGGGCCGAAACATGGACCACTTTTGTGTTCGTCTCGAATCGTTTCAGGAGCACGCGATTCGCGAGCACCTGACGCAACATGGGGTCAGTGGCAGCAAACTGGAAACTCGGTACGGCGCTGAAGGCAAGGGTCCATCCATATACATCCAAGACCCAGAAGGGAACACCGTCGAACTAAAAGGCTCACCATCTGAGTAAGGCCGCATCTCAAAGCCAATGCCTCCGACCCCAGACCTGAGCTGCGGATTGGCGCCGCGAGTGAGTGCTCACGGTCAGAATGAAGGAAATGATTCTGCTATTCCTCTTGAAGGCGATAGAGCCCGCAGGCCTGGGCCAGATTTCTGGCCTCGTCCACCTCACGGGATGTGACGGGACGGTTGAGGATAGAATGGCGATCAGCTTTGGCAGCGGGATGGTATTGGTCCAGGATATTCCCATAGGTCTCTCGCGAGATTTCATTCGTCAAGAAGCGCATCACGTCTTCTGTGCCCGCAAGTCCTCAGGGCAAGACGAGATGTCGCACCAAGACACCCCGCACGGCAAGCCCCTCGTCATCCAGCACTAACTCTCCAAACTTGCCGATGCATTTCTTTTAGAGCCGCTTGTGCCCTTGCTGGAAAATCCGGAATCTTCGAAAGTCTGCACCCAATAATCGTGTCGGCATATTTGAAGTCCGGCATATAGATATCGACTACGTCGTCAAGCAGCTTCAACATGGGCAGGTCGTCATAACTACTGGTGTTTTAGACAATTAGGAAGGCGGAGTCCCCGCTGTGCGGCGACAAGGATACCCTCTAGCATTTGAGGCACTTGGTGGGACGGGCTGACGAAGTTAATGTTGTGGCAACCCTGCTCTTGAAGGTCCAGCATGAGACTGGCAAACTCTTCAGGCTCTAATTCCTGTCCATTAGGTTCGTGGTTGATCTCAAAATTCTGACAATACAGACAGCGCAAATTACATCCGGCAAAGAAAATTGTGCCTGATCCAAACCATCCCCGAATGGGAAACTCTTCTCCGAAATGAGGATTCGCGCTGGCGACCAACGCTTTTGATCCCACCAGACAGGTTCCCAACTCTCCTGCAATTCGATTAATCGCACAATGGCACGGGCAAACCCGGCAAGACTGAAGCTTGAGCCTGGCCTGCTCAACGCGGTCATAAAGCTCCCCGCTTCACAGCAACGTTCGATAACTGACTACTTGTTTTGTTCCAACGTATGGCATGACATCTTGCTCTTTCAGCCCTTTCCACCTCCAAGGGTTAGGCTACGGTGGCTTGCCGAGCGTGTCAATTTTCTTGCATTCATGGCAAAAGGTGATCGTGATTGAGCCAGGACCTGCATTTTCCTTTTTATTTTTCCTTCTCAACACTGTAGACTAGGTGGTATGTGGTGTGCCCCCAAACTCCATGCCCCTATCTTCCGATTTCCATTCGTTACCTGTCTTCATCTTTGCGTGGCATTGATGGTTGGGCTGCTCCTCCCCGGCTGCGGGGCGGAGGAAGAATCCAAAGAGTCACCCAAGCCTTCCGCGTTTGTTGCCACTGCTCCCACTTATCTGGAAACAGGCGACCTCTCCACCCTCAAATCGCGTGGGTATCTTCGTGTGCTGAGTCCGCCGCATGCTTCTGTTGAGCATTTGCCTCGACAAGGGTTTCCGCATGATCTCGAAGAGGAGTTGCTGGAGTCTTTGGCTTCGTCGTTGGATTTGAAGCTGGCTCGGGTGATAGTGAATGGGCTTAATGAATTAATTCCTTTCCTTTTAGAAGGCAAGGGGGATTTGATTGCGGCCAACTTTACGGTGACCCCAGAGCGGAAAACACAAATTGGCTTTTCGGTCCCGGTGACTATTGTTCGGGAACAGTTGGTCACACGCCAATCTGACGAGACCTTGTCCAAGCCTGGCGATTTGAAGGGCCGGACAATTGTTGTTCTTCGCTCGTCTTCTTTTTGGGATACAGCGTTGGGCCTGCAGAAAAAATATCCGAGCATTCAGGTGCAGGAAGCGCCAGCGCATTTGGATCTGGAACAGATTTTGGATGGCGTGGCCCGTGGCGACTTTGATGTGACCGTGGCCGACAGCAATTTGGTGGGCGCGGTGCTCACGTATCGCTCTGATCTGAAGCCGGCGTTTGATTTGACGGAGGATCGTCCAGTGGCATGGGGTGTGCGGCCTGATTCCCCTGCCCTACTCGCGGCGCTGAATACGTTTTTGACTGAAGCGAAGCTCGCGCATTCCCGGCCTTCGGTGTCGAGCGAGGATCTCGCGGGCATTAAGAAGCATGGTGTGTTGCGGGTGCTCACCAGGAATAATCCCGCTACCTATTTCTTGTGGCGAGGGGAGTTATTGGGGTTTGAGTATGAACTGGCGCAGCATTTTGCCAAGACGCACAAACTGCGGGTGGAGATGGTGGTGCCGCCGACTCGTGAGGATCTGATCCCGTGGTTGTTGGAAGGGAAGGGTGATGTAATTGCGGCGTCGATGACAATTTCTTCTGAGCGGGAAGCGCAGGGTGTTGCGTTTTCTCGTCCCTATTTCAAAGCCTCTGAAATTGTTGTGACGCGTGCTGATGAACCGGACGACCGACTGAAGAGGCCGGAGGATCTTGCTGGTCGTACCTTTGTGGTTCGTCGCAGCAGCTCGTATTGGCAGACGCTTGAGGCGCTGAAAGGCCAAGGCATTGCGCTGACCTTGGAAGCAGCGCCCGAGGATTTCGAAACCGAAGAGATTATTGCGAAGGTCGCCACAGGTGAATACGACTTGACCGTGGCAGACAGCCATCTCCTCGATATTGAGTTAACGTGGCGGGAGGACATTCGGGCTGCGTTTCCGGTGTCCGATCCCAAACCACATGGCTGGGCCGTGCGGGTTTCCAACCCGGAGTTACGGGATGCCATTAATCAATACATGAAAAAGGAATACCGTGGGTTGTTTTACAATATCACAGTGAAAAAATATTTTAAGAACCCGCACACCATCCGCACACATGTTAAGTTTCGCGCAAGTCGCACGGGTGAACTCTCCCCTTACGATGCCCTGGTGCGCCAATATGCCGACCAATTTGGGTTCGATTGGCGATTGGTGGTGGCGCAAATGTATCAAGAAAGTCGATTTAATCCCGATGCCCGTTCCTGGGCCGGCGCGGTTGGCCTGATGCAGGTGCTCCCACGGACGGCAAAGAGTATAGGCTTTCACGATGTTCGCACGCCGGAAGACGGGATTCATGCTGGGGTGAAATACCTCGATTGGGTACGGGATCGGTTTGACCCGGAGCTGCCCGTGGAAGACCGGATGTGGTTTACCTTGGCGGCCTACAATGCAGGGCATGGGCATGTAAGGGATGCGCGACGGTTGGCGCGGAAGTTGGGGCTGAATCCGAATCGTTGGTTTGGGAATGTGGAAAAGGCCATCCTCCTGCTTTCCAAGCGCAAGTATGCCCGCCAAGCCCGCCACGGCTACTGCCGCGGCGCCGAACCGGTGAAATACGTTCGCGAAATTAAACGGCGGTATGAGGCGTATTTGCAGGTGAAGGATTTGTGAACCAGGTTTGCAATTGCGAGCTTGGGGTTGTTCTCGAAATCCCCCCTCACCCTCGACCTCTCCCCCTTCAAGAGGCGAGGGGATTTAAGAAATGATTCTGTGCACACAGGTGTGCCAGCAAGTTTTCCAGCAAGGGATCAAGGAAAACTGGGAAATAGGCGTTACACGTTAAGAGCCGAGTGGGACCTGGGATTAAGGATCATCCTAACTTCTGGATTAACGCGCGCATCTCCGGAACGAGATCACCTCCCCCGTTTGAACGCCCTGATGTGGCCGCTTCGATACCCGCATTCAGTACCGGTTTGGCTTCCTCGTTCCTCCCCAACGCAGCTAACGCACGACCCAACGCGAAGTGTGCGGCAACATGCACGGGATCGAGTTCGACAGCGACACGAAGGTGTTCCACTGCTTCTTCAAAATTCTCGCCGCCCTGCATGATTTTATCCCCAAGACCGTATCGTCCCAAAAATCCATCAGGCTTCTTGGCTACCATCTCACGAAACACGCTTATATCCATAAGTCCCTCCTAAGGGAACATCTTAGCATCGTGGACACCAGGTCAGCCAGGTTGGAGAAGAAAATTCATTAAATCTCTTCACCATTTGGAATCTATCTAAAGCTCTGACACCACCGTAGTGATTTTCTACTGCTGAATCCAGGTTAAAAAAGGCCGTCCTGTCGAAGGAAAGGCCAAATTAAAGTTAGCAGAGGACCTGTTGCTCATCGCTCGTCGCTGGAAAAGAAAGAAGGAATTACAGATCCCAAAATACGAATGACAAGCTAAGGAACCATAAGAACGCCGTTGGCGGCATTTTTCAACAGTCCCAAATGGGAACTCACACTTTTTTCCAACCTGGGGCAATGCCCCATACTGAAACAAACTTACATCAAGTTCTTCCAATTCCATCCGAAATAGACAAAAAGGGATCAAGGCGGTCGCTAGGGCGGTCGACTCATTAAAAATCCCTCTTCACCTCACTCGTGTAAGGGAATCCATGACGGTGTCTGTCGCCTCCCAAATTAGCGGTGGTCCTGGCCAACGGGTTCAAGAATTACTCAGCCACACAGGGGACGATCTCCCCATTCTTCGACAAAGTTGTCAGGGCATCATTGATTGCACCGAGGATGACACCTCGAGCGCCCATGATGTCAGTGAAGTAATCACGCATGATCAGGCCCTGCTGGCCAAGATCATTAAACTCGCCAATAGTGCGATTTATCATACGAACACACCCGTCACCTCAGCCCTTCAAGCGGTCAAAATCATTGGATTTGATGTCATTCGCGCCATGGCCATAGGCGCCGAGTTTATCGAGCTTAGCAGTGAGCGCGGAGGGAACGCGACGCTCATAAAAAGGGTGTTAGCCCGAGCCCTGGTTTCCGCAACTGCTGCTCAAGCATTAGAAGAAGCCGGAAATTTTCCCAAAAACCCTAACCTCTTTACCAACACCATGTTGTATACACTCGGAGACCTTATGCTGGCGCATTACCATCCTGACATTTATCGCATCTTGGAGTCCGCCCAACGCCATGAACCAGACCGCGTGCACAGCGTGGAAACAGAATTGTTGGGGCAGCCCCTGAGAAGTTTAGCCGCCAAGATGGCCAATAAATGGGGGTTGCCCAGCACGATTTGTCAACTCATTGAGACCAACCCAAACCTCAACACCAAAAATTGGGATCAACCGCAAAATAGGCTCGTCGGATTGGTCTGTAGTGCGAATCAGTTGGGATATAGCCTCCTTTCTCCACCCACGTCACACACCCAAGCTAAACTGGAAGAAATATTGAATCGGGTTCCACGGGCGCTCAACCTTCCCCTCCGAGACCTGAAAACCCTTACCATCAACGCCATGAAAAAGGCCTGCCAATTATCGCATGTAGTAGATATTCCTCAAGACTTTTTCGTGCCCCATGCAGATTGGGACACCATGGACTCACCTAGGAACATCAAAGACTTCATTGCTGAAATTTGGAAAGCGACTAACAAACCCAAGGGGGTTCACCACGGTACCGACACCGCTCAGAATGAACAGCGGGAATCGTCCAACACATCGGGTGATTCCGGAGTACCAACCCAGACCACATTCCTCTGTCTTCAAGAGTTCACACTCAAAGCCCAATTGACTTCAGACCCCAGTGCACTCCTTCAATGGGCTGCAGAGGCATTACATACAGGAGGAACATTTGGTCGCGTCGTATTACTGCTCCTGACCCCAAGCAATGGCTTCTTAGAACCTAGGACAGGATATGGTGAGCAGGTGAAGCCGTTACTTCCTCTTTTTCGCTGCGCCATCAAATCCCAGCATACGTTTGCCAACGCATATCGCGGCTGTCAGACAGTCAACATTGAGAATGTACTGGAAGAAATGAAAGCAGGCCGAATCTCGTCAGAATTTATTCAGCAATGGGGTGAAGGCCCCTTTCTCCTGGGACCAGTGTTTGCCAACACGAAACACGTGGGTTTGATTGTGGCGGACAAAGGACCAACCCAGCAGCCGATTACCCAAATGGATTTTGCCAATTTTTCCATGGTCCTCGCGCAGGTCAATGTCAATCTGTCCCGCTTGTCCAAATAGTCATGGCGTTGAGCATATTTACACGTCTTAGGATACGAAGCGCCTTGCTGTGAAACATTTGCTCATAGACGAGGTCGACATCCTTGAGTTGACCCGTCTTCCCGAATTCTTCTAAGTCCCCACACAGGGCTGCAACCCCTCCCGCTCCTCTGTTCCGACTTCTGCCGTTGAATGCATGCGCCGCCCGATGTAGGGCCAGACCATCTTGGTACTCCTTGGCTCCCATAGTCTAAAAAGAAGTGCACCACCTTATCCTTAGTAATCAGTTTATATATACGGTCAGGCATGAGTATTACCCCATAAAAGGGTAGCGTCCCCTTTTAAGTTTCTTTGGAGTCGCAACGTGGTTTCAAACACCACGGGCCCTCTTTCACAGGAAAGAGAGCCCGCAGTTCTCCTGACACATACACCGTCAGTACTTCACATTTTTTTCTTTGACCCGATGGCGGCGAAGCCTTGTTTTCTTTTCTTCTACAAAGGATCTATTGCCGGAGAGTGGACTCTTTCCATATTGTTCCTCCTTGCAATTCTTACAATCCTTTTCTTCTTTTCTTTCAAACTTTTCTTCCTCTCGGTGGAGCCACCAGAATTATAGTTTGGTCTTCCTGACCTTGTTCATGCCTACGGGCATGTTCGGTATTTCTGAGAGGCTTCCTATCGACAACTCTCCTTACCACGCCTAAACAAGAACCACACGACTTCGCTCGCCGCGGGCCTTACTGGTTTGGTGGATTGAGGTCGTTCATCATGT
>JADFRB010000089.1:3064-7233 GCA_022561525.1 Nitrospinota bacterium | reverse complement strand
TAATGGTTGTCGCAGCCCCACGTTCTTCCAACTTATGAAAAATGAAGGGCTTAAAAAGCTCAAGGGCCATCTTCTTGGGCAACCCACATTGATTGAGCTTCAGCTCTGGCCCTACGACAATGACGGATCGACCGGAATAGTCCACGCGCTTTCCTAAAAGGTTTTGCCGGAACCGACCCTGCTTCCCTTTCAACATGTCGCTCAAGGATTTGAGGGGACGTTTATTCGCACCACGAATGGTCCGCCCACGCCGTCCATTATCAAACAGCGCATCGACGGCTTCTTGCAACATCCGCATTTCGTTGCGAATAATCACGCCTGGCGCTTTTAATTCAACCAATCGCTTTAACCGATTATTCCGATTGATCACACGACGATACAGATCATTTAAATCCGATGTCGCGAAACGTCCTCCATCCAAGGGAACAAGAGGACGAAGCTCCGGTGGAAGTACCGGAATCACATCCATAATCATCCACTCTGGCTTGTTTCCAGACTTTATGAACGCCTCAATCACCTTCAGGCGCTTGGTGAGTTTTTTCGTGCCAGCGACGGAAGTGGTCGACTTCACCTTTTCATGCCGCTCATTCCACAACGTTTCGATATCAACTTTTCGTAATAATTCACGAATAGCTTCTGCTCCAATCCCCACTCGAAATCCTTGGGAACCATATTGATCAAAATATTCGCGATACTTTTCTTCCGTCAGAAGTTCATTTTCCTTGAGAGGCGTATCTCCTGGGTCAATGACCACATACGAATCAAAATAGAGAATTTTCTCCAACTGTTTGAGACTCATGTCCAACAAAATCCCAATCCGACTCGGCACGCCTTTTAAAAACCAAATGTGCGCGACGGATGCCGCCAATTCAATATGCCCCATCCGCTCACGACGGACCTTCGACTGGATGACTTCTACCCCACATTTATCACAGACAATGCCGCGGTGCTTCATCCGCTTATATTTCCCGCAATTGCATTCCCAATCTTTCGTTGGGCCAAAAATTTTGGCACAGAACAACCCGTCCTTTTCAGGCTTAAAGGACCGGTAATTAATCGTCTCGGGCTTCTTCACTTCCCCGTAGGACCACGAGCGAATTTTCTCTGGTGAAGCAATTCGAATACGCATTGCATCAAAGGACACGGCATCGCGTGGCTTTTCAAACAGCGCATAAATGCTTTTCAATGTTTAACCCTCCTCATTAAAACACTCGTGATGAACATACTAGCCATGAATCTATTCCGGGGATTTCATCAATTCAACGTCGAGACCCAAACTCTGGAGCTCTTTCACCAACACATTGAAAGATTCCGGCAATCCAGGTTCCAAGAAATTTTCCCCTTTGACAATCGCTTCATACATGCGCGACCGTCCCGGCACGTCATCAGACTTGACGGTGAGAAATTCCTGCAACATCGAAGCGGCTCCATAGGCTTGCAAAGCCCACACTTCCATTTCCCCTAAGCGCTGGCCTCCAAACTGAGCTTTCCCACCCAACGGTTGCTGCGTCACAAGAGAGTACGGTCCAA
This sequence comes from Nitrospinota bacterium, assembly GCA_022561525.1. Taxonomy (GTDB): domain Bacteria; phylum Nitrospirota; class Nitrospiria; order Nitrospirales; family UBA8639; genus Nitronereus. The sequence continues at coordinate 5,703 of JADFRB010000089.1, read as the reverse complement.
TGGACCGAGCATGAATTTTATCATCAACCAAGTGATGCAACTTCATCATGTACACATATCCAACTGTCACAGGACTTTTGAACGGTTCACCCGTACGACCATCAAACACGACGGATTGCCCAGATTGAGATAAGCCGGCTTTTTTCAAGAGGTCCTTGACTTCCAGCTCAGTCGCTCCTTCAAAAACCGGGCTAGCCACATGAATGCCCAAAGCTTTGGCCGCCCACCCCAGATGGGTTTCCAAAATTTGTCCCACATTCATCCGCGAAGGTACCCCAAGCGGATTCAAGACAATTTCCAATGGCGTACCGTCCGGCAAATAGGGCATGTCTTCTTCAGGAAGAATGCGCGAGACCACCCCTTTATTGCCATGCCGACCGGCCATTTTATCTCCGACGGAAATCTTGCGCTTAATCGCCAAATACACCTTGACCAACTTGATGACGCCTGGGGGCAATTCATCGCCACGCCGAAGTCGCCCAACCTTTTCATCATAATAGGTTTGGAGGATTTCGATTTGATCTTTGGCGGCATGCTCAATATTCTCGAGTTTTTCCTGTTCCTCGGAATCACTAAGAAGGACTCGCCGAACAGCATCGTTGGATAATTTCCGCAAGACCTCTGCGGTGATCTTCCCCTTCCTCTTTAAAATGACCTCGCCACTGTCATGGTCCATGAGATCACGGCCCACGACTTGGCCGAGCAGAAGCTTACGCAGTCCCTTGGTTCGCTCTTCCTCAATAATACGAAGCTCCTCTTGATAGTTGCGTTCAATCTTGACTCGATCTTGCGATTCAATGTCTTTGGACCGCTCATCCTTATCAAGGCCTTTCCGGGAAAAGATTTTGACATCGACAACGATTCCCTCGATTCCAGGAGGAACTTGAAGCGAGGTATCTTTTACATCCCCGGCTTTCTCGCCAAAAATCGCTCGCAACAATTTCTCTTCCGGAGTCAGTTGCGTCTCGCCTTTCGGCGTCACCTTGCCAACCAGGATATCTCCAGGCTTCACCTCAGCCCCAATACGCACGATGCCACTTTCATCAAGATTCCGCAGAGCCTCTTCTCCCAGATTGGGAATATCTCGGGTGATCTCTTCTTTCCCTAGCTTGGTATCGCGCGCCTCAACTTCAAACTCTTCAATATGAATCGACGTGAAGATATCGTCTCGCACCAGTTTCTCGCTGAGCAGAATCGCGTCCTCAAAATTGTACCCACCCCACGGCATAAATCCGACAAGGATATTTTTACCAAGAGCCAATTCTCCTCGATCAATGGACGGACCATCTGCCAACACTTGCCCTTTTTTGACTGGCTGACCAACCTGGACCACCGGCGTTTGGGTCACACAAGTGTTTTGGTTCGTACGTTGAAACTTGACCAGGTCATAGGTATCCAAAAATCGTCCACTCTTCCCCTTATCATTGTCTTTTTTACCCAGTTCCGTTCTCACCACAATTCGACGAGCATCGACGCTTTCGACGATTCCGTCACGACGCGCTTGCTCAACATATCCGGAGTCTCTCGCGACCACAACCTCCATCCCTGTCCCAACGAGTGGGGCTTCACTTTGAAGCAACGGAACGGCTTGTCGCTGCATATTTGAGCCCATCAAGGCGCGGTTCGCGTCATCATGTTCGAGAAAGGGAATCAATGCCGTGGCCACACTAACCACTTGCTTGGGCGACACATCGATGTAATCGATCTTATCAGGAGTCTCCGTTACAAACTCTCCTGCCGATCGAGCCGTCACCGATTCCCCCACCAGTTTTCCACTCTCATCCATTTTCGAGTTGGCCTGTGCGATAACAAACCGTTCCCCCTCGAGAGGTGAAAGAAATTCCACTTCATTGAGAACTCGCCCTTTCCGTACTTTGCGAAATGGGGCCTCGATAAATCCAAATTCATTGATTCGGGCATACGTCGCCAACGAGGTAATCAAACCAATATTCGGACCTTCCGGCGTTTCAATCGGACAAATCCGACTATAATGGGAAGGATGGACGTCACGAACCTCAAACCCCGCACGCTCTCGAGTCAGACCGCCCGGACCCAACGCCGACAACCGACGCTTGTGTGTGATTTCAGCTAAGGGATTGGTTTGATCCATAAACTGAGATAATTGGCTCCCGGCAAAAAACTCCTTGATGGCTGCCACAATCGGTTTGGCATTAATCAAATCATGAGGTAACACGGTTTCCATGTCTAACAGATTCATCCGTTCCTTGATGCTCCGCTCCATCCGAGCCAACCCCAAGCGAATCTGATTTTCCAACAACTCACCCACGGATCGAACACGTCGATTTCCCAAATGATCGATGTCATCCACATCGCCTTTGCCCATTTTCAATTCGACTAAGCCGCGTACCACTTCAATAACATCCTGAGCCGTCAGGACACGCAGTTCAAGCGAATGGTCCAAGGAAAACCGACTATTCATTTTCAGACGTCCCACCGGAGAGAGGTCGTATCGCTTAGGATTCAAAAACAGGTTTTCAAAGAGGAGCTTCGCCGAATCGACCGACGGCATTTCCCCTGGCCGAAGCCGCTTGTAAATTTCCACCCAAGCCTCTTCTTTTGACGTGGTCCGCTCGGCCTCAAGAGTATCTAGAATCACAGGGGTGGTGGTCGTACTATCC
>JADFRB010000089.1:0-3054 GCA_022561525.1 Nitrospinota bacterium | reverse complement strand
ATGATTTTAAAGCTCTCAACCCCACTCTCCAAAATTTTTTCGACAGTCGGCAGTGCAAACCGTTGATTCTTTTCGAGGATCACCTCACCACTTTTCGGAGCAACCAACTCGGTTAACACCGCACGGCCCACGAATTCATCCGGCTTGACGGGGATTTCCTTTATTCCCGCGGCACGAAGTTTGGACATGACCCCTTTGGTTAAGCGGTTGCCTTCCCGAACCAACGGTTCCTTCGAACCTTTTTCGAACACGTCGAGAGTGGTTCGGTGTCCCGTATGCAACTCAAAATCAAGTTTACGCATGAACTGCCCATTGACGATGCGAATTTCTTCAACCGGATAATACATTTTCAGCAATTCATCCGTGGAAAGACCGAAAGCCTTCAACAAGATCGTCGCCGGCATCTTTCGCCGCCGATCAATTCTGACATACAAAATATCACGAGCATCGAATTCAAAATCCAACCACGAGCCGCGATAAGGAATAATTCGAGCAGAAAACAGAATTTTCCCACTCGAATGCGTCCGACCTTTATCATGGCTAAAGGACGCACCAGGTGAGCGATGCAATTGGCTCACTACCACTCGCTCCGTCCCATTGATGATAAAGGTCCCGCGATCCGTCATCAGCGGGAGCTCCCCGACGTACACCTCCTGCTCACGAACATCGAGAACTTTGCCTTTGACGCTTTTATCCTGGCTATCAAACACGACCAAACGAATACGAAGTTTTAAAGGTGCGGCAAAGGTCATGCCCTGCTCCAAACATTCGCGCACATCATACTTGGGTGTCCCCAACGAATAATTGGTAAACTCAAGAATAGCCGTATTGTTATAATCAGAAATGGGAAACACGCTCATTAATGCCGCTTGCAAGCCCTTTTCAGCTCGGCGTTCAGTGTCAGCATCTTTTTGCAAAAAAGCTTCGTATGATCGTTTTTGCACTTCGACCAGATCCGGGATTTCAATAGTCGAAGGAATTTTTGAAAAATCCATTCGCTTGATAATTCCCGGCAATGTTGGTTGCGGCATAGTCGGCTCCTTCGACATCATCAATACAGGTTAGACAGCCCGTCCTGAGCAATGAGGAACAATCCTCGTCCCTCATCTTCCTTATTTATTTGACTTCTACCGTCGCACCCACATCAGTCAGTTTCTTCTTAATGACTTCTGACTCATCCTTGTCCACATCCTCTTTGACGGCCTTTGGCGCACCCTCCACTAAATCTTTGGCTTCCTTCAAGCCCAACCCTGTAATCTCTCGCACCACTTTAATCGCTTGGATTTTCTTGTCGGCGGCAAAACCAGTAAAAATCACGTCGAAGGAATCCTGCTCTTCGGCGGCTGGCGCAGCGTCCCCTGGCGCGACGGCGGCTACTGCCACCGGTGCTGCCGCAGTCACTCCAAACTTATCCTCGAAACCTTTGACTAACTCCGAAAGCTCCAATACCGTCATACCTGCCACGGCACTGAGAATGTCCTCTTTTGAAAATTTTGCTTCTGTCACTGCCATTGAACCGTCTCCTTTCTTTTTTTCCTGTATTGCCGCCAACACAGCTACGAACCCACGAAGAATGCCTTGCATCACGCCAACCATCCCTCGCAGAGGGCCTTGGAGGGCGGAAAGCAACATGGACAGCAAGACCTCCTTGGACGGTAAATCCGCTGCGGCAATGAGCTGTGCCGGATCGAGAGTGTTTCCTTCTAATACGCCGCCTCGCCATACAATTTTCTCACCACACTTTTCTGCCTTAATGAAGTCACGTAAAATTTTGGCGGGCAGAACGGGATCATCATAGCCAATCACCACGGCAACCTGCCCCTTGAACAACGTCTTCACCGACAACAGTGATGTCCCTTCGACTGCTCGTATCGCGAGCGAATTTTTCACCACTTTGAGCTCAGCGTTGACCCCACGAAGTTGGTGTCGCAACTGCGTCAATTGATTAACCGGCATTCCGCCACATTCCGTCACGACGGCCAATGTGGCTTTAGAGAATTTTTCGTGCAGATCAGCGATGGCCGTCGCTTTATCTTCCTTGTTCATTCAGCACTCCTTCTCGACTCCATCAATCGACATTCCGGGTAATCGTCGAACATTCAAGTGGGATACCAGGCCCCATGGTGCTACACATGGTCGCACCCTTCACATACCTCCCTTTACTGGAAGAAGGTTTGGCCTTCATAAGAGAACCAAAAACCGTCCGTGCATTTTCCGTAATTTTGGTGCCTGAGAAAGACGCCTTTCCGATTGGCACATGCACGATCCCGGCCTTATCCACCTTGTATTCCACGCGCCCTTTGCGAATTTCATCAATCGCCTTGGCCACCTCGAAAGTCACGGTGCCTGTCTTGGGGTTGGGCATCAACCCTCTTGGACCAAGCACTTTCCCCAATTTACCCACGGAAGCCATGAGATCAGGAGTGGCAATGGCTTTATCAAAGTCCAGCCAACCCCCTTTTATTTTTTCCAACAAATCATCAGAGCCAACATAATCTGCTCCAGCCTGGCGAGCCTCCTGCTCTTTTTCGCCTTTGGCAAAAACAACAATCCTCACCTTCCTCCCTGTGCCGTGAGGAAGGAGAGTCGTTCCACGGACCATTTGATCGGCTCGTTTAGGATCGACACCTAACCGAATCACCAACTCAACCGTTTCATCAAACTTCGCCGTGGCAATTTGCTTGACCAACTCACTAGCCTCTTCCAAGTTATACAACTTCGATTCAACCTTGGCCGCAGCATGTTGTAATTTCTTTCCCACTGCCTTCACTCCTCTACAATAATGATCTCTAAAATTAGTCCGAGACCGTTATCCCCATGCTCCGAGCGGTGCCTTCAATAATTTTCATGGCACCCTCAATATCTATTGCATTCAAATCCGTCATTTTTTGCTTTGAAATTTCCGTCAATTGGACCCGAGAAATGTTCCCGACCTTATCTTTCTGCGGCACGCCAGACCCTTTGATAATCCCTGCGGCTTTCTTTAACAAATCCGTGGCCGGAGGGGTCTTGGTGATAAAGGTAAAACTCCGATCTTTATAGACCGAAATCACA
>JADFRB010000088.1 GCA_022561525.1 Nitrospinota bacterium | reverse complement strand
TGCCATGACGGATTTCCCACAGCCCGATTCCCCCACCAGCGCCAACGTTTGCCCAGGCTGAATGGAAAAGCTGACATCCTCCACGGCGCGAATCTCACCCTTATCCGAGAAGAAAGAGGTATAGAGGTGAGAAACATCGAGAAGGTGATTGTTTGAGGAGTTCAATATTTATCGTCTTCGCAATTTAGGATTGAGCGCTTCACGGAGCCCTTCGCCTACTATATTAAACGCGAGCACCACCACAAAAATAGCCATACCTGGAATCACGAACAACCAGGGGGCATCAAAGATAAAGGCTTTCCCGTCGGTCAAAATATTTCCCCATGTGGCATACGGAGGTTGAACGCCAAATCCTAAAAAACTCAGCCCCGATTCGGTCAGTATCGCTGTCGCGACACCAATCGTGGTCGAGACCAACACCGGAGCAAGCGCGTTCGGAACCAAATGACGGAAAATTATTCTTGTTTTGGGTAGACCAAGGGCTTCAGCCGCCACCACAAAATCTTGCTGACGCAGCGCCAAAATTTCTGCACGGACAAACCGACACGTTCCCATCCACCCGAACAACCCAATCACAATCATAATGTTGTATATACTTGGCGGGAGCAGTGCGACCACTGTCAAAATCAGAAAAAATGTTGGGATACAGAGCATGACATCTGTAAACCGCATGATGAGCGTATCGACTGTCATAATTTTCAGTAATTGTATATTGCCAAAAAACCCCGCAAGCCCCCCTAATAAAATTCCAACGACCACGGATATCCCCACCGCGACGAATCCAATGGACAGTGAAACAAAAGACCCTTGGAGCATTCGAGCAAACACGTCACGCCCCAATTCATCCGTTCCAAATACGTAGACACCCAATTGAGGAAGGTCTGGGGCAGGAATGATATCAACAGACGGCGTGGACAACGGAGGAAGGAACTTATCGGGAAGCCGAACGACTTCCGCATCGAACACGACCACCCATTCAGTGAACACTTTCCCGCTGATACCCACGACCACCAGAATGACCAGGACAATCGAACTCACGACTGCCAACCGATCTTTTTTAAACACACGGATAAATTCTTGCCACGGGGTCTCTGGTGGCGGAAGCTTTTCGGCATCTACCGAGGCACCAAGACGATTCATGGTATTCATACTATTGATGCCAATGAGTGTTTCATATTCCTACTCGGATTATTCCAACCGAATTCTTGGATCGGCCACCCCATACAACACATCTGAGATCAGAGTTCCTATCAACGTCAACATCGCGCCAAACACATTCAATGTGAGAATAACGGGAAAGTCTCTTGAGAGAATGGCCTCATACCCAAGAAGCCCGAGCCCAGGCCAGGCAAAAATCGTTTCAAAAATTACCGATCCGCCAACTAACCCAGGGATGAGCAGACCAAACATCGTAATAAAGGGAAGCAGGGCGTTTCTCAGAGCATGCCGATAAATGACTACGTCCTGGTGTAACCCCTTCGCTTTGGCCGTTCGAACATAATCTTGGCTCACCACCTCAAGCATTTGAGAACGGACATATCGAGAAAGAATGGCAATCCCACCGAGAGCTCCCAATAAAGAGGGAAGCACCAAATGCCACACCCGATCCATAAATTGAAAGACTCCTGTCGCACCTTCCATTCCAAAAGTCCTAAGCCCAATAACCGGCACATGAAATACTTCAACAACACCTAAGATCATGATGTACGACAAAAAGAATCCTGGAAATGAAATCAACGCATAGGCGACCAATGTACTCGCCCGGTCAAACACTGCCCCCCTTCGAATCGCTGCATGAATCCCCACGGGAAAAGCTAGGGTCCACACGATTAACGTTGAACAAATAAAAAGCGGGAGGGAATTTAAAAACCGTCGCCAAATTTTCCCGAGGACTGGCTGATTATCCTTAAACGACTTCAACTCGCCTCGGGCGAGATCTCTCACCCAATAGACATACTGAAGATACAAGGGATCGTCTAAATGAAACGCCGCTCGAATTTTGGCAATATCCTGCGGCTTCATTCGCGGATTGGAGGGGTCCACCGCACTCGGTTCACCTGGCGCGAGATGGATCAATCCATGAATCAGCACCGAGACAATAAAGAGCAGAACCACCCGAAGTGCAATATTTCGACCGATGTAGGCCAGCATATTTTTTTGTACGAGTAAAAAATCAATGGCAAGAAAATTCCTTCCTGCCGACGTTCCCAATTCATGAAGGAGGCTTAAAAGTTCGGATTCATTTCGAGCTTTCGCCATTTGTTAAAATACAATGAAATATTCCCTGTTTTGGTTGGATAAATTTTTTCATAGGTTTCTTTTCCATCTTCTCCACGATAAACGAGGACAATTTTTTTATCCAAGACCTTTGTTTCTAAGGGTGCATAGAGAAACGTATAGGGTTGATCCTCATGTATTTGTTGGTGCAATTGATGAGCCATTTCTCGCTGCCGATCCACGTCATATTCCTGTCGAATCCTGACGATCAAATCGTCTGCTTTGGAATTGTTATAGCCCACAAAATTTAATTGTTGCGGACCAGCCTCACTCGAGTGCCACAGTTGAAATAAATCGGGATCGACTCCCATGCTCCAGCCCAACACGACCGCATCAAATTGTGCCGTATTGACAAAATCCTTGAGAAACACTGCCCATTCAAAGACCTGCGTATTACATTTCACCCCGATCTTTTTCCAGGCATTCTGCGCAATGATCATTATATTTTTTCGAATCGGATTCCCATTATTGGTGATGAGATTAAATTCGAAAACTTTCCCATCCTTTTCCAGCCACCCATCGGCATTAGGCGTCCAACCTAATTCCATCAATAACGCCTTGGCTCCTTCCGGATCATAGGGCAATGGAGCTATGCTCGGATCATTCCATTGGGTGTTCTTCGGATACGGCCCTGTAATACGTTCCCCTTCACCATACAGCAGATATTTAATGAACTCCTCAACATTGATCGCCATACCTAAGGCCCTTCTCACTTCGGGATCCGCGAACAAGGGACGACGATTGTTATAGCCGATATAGGTATACCCAAATCCCAAACTTGAAAAGTTTTGATATTGGGCATCCTGTTTATAGCGAGCCACCTGATGCGGCTGAGCACTATAGTCATCCACCGCCCCCGCATGGAACTCCACTTCTTGCGTAAAGAAATCTGGAATGATACGCATGAAGAAGTCATGATATTCTGCTGGGCCTTCCCAATAGGTTTCAAATCGTTCCAAATGAATAAACTCATCACTTTGCCATTCAACAAACCGATAGCTGCCACTGCCAACTGGATGACGATTAAACTGACTATCACGCATACCAAACGCCTCACGTGCGGCATCCGATAATTCGCGTCTCTCCATTTCCTGCTGCATCGCATTATTATTGAGTAAGTGCTCAGGCAAGATCCCCATCATCCAGGCATTAATCGCAGGGGAAAATAACCGTTTATACACAACTTGCACATGGTGTGAATCAAGAATTTTCACAAATTTAATCGGTTCAAAATCAGAGGTGCGTGGTGAAAGATTATTTGGATTCATGATGGCTTCATACGTAAATTTTACATCTCCAGCATCAAACTCATGCCCATCATGAAAGCGGACGCCTTTTCGCAGATAAAAATCGATGATTGGATTGTGTTCCGCGACTGGGAAAAATTCTGGCAATTGAACCTGTATTTGCATTTTTATTTCCGGATTGATCCCATCGGGGAACTGGACAAACTGCTCATAGGGAAAGTTTTTCAAATAGCGATCGCCAATCACCGGCATGAGCCGTTTGAAAAAGTCTTGATCCACCTGGTGCAACGAAAAGGCCACTCGCTCCGGCATATTGAAAGCAATCTCAACTTCGCCTCGTTTGGGTTTGCCATCTTCACCCTTCTCTTGAATGGGAATCTTTTGTGTCAGGCTCGTGGAAGGCACGACTTCCATGCCTTTGACATTTTCAGCCAATGCCGAAAAAGAGTCTCGTTGAAGAGCGGATCGAATCCGGTTGGCTAGCCGAGGTCCAGTAACTTCAGTACCGTCAGGAAATCGATTTGCCGGGCTGACAAACAAATAGGTTTTTTCAGATATGGTCCACTTCGTAGCCAGGCGACCACGCAGGTTCAGATTTTCATCAAGATCCAACAACCCTTCGAAGACATGGCCGACAATATTTGAACTGGCCGAATCCGCATTTAATATCGGATTGAGAACCTTCGCATCACCAATCGACCCTTCGATGTACGTAACCAAGCGTTTCGGATTACCTGTCGCTTGTTTTTCGTAAGTTGGAACCCAAAAATAGGATTGGAGGAGGAAGACGGTTAACAGGAGTGGAGCGAGGAGGAGCCAGCGTTTGAGGCGCATGAGAACAAAACAAAACACCCATTGGTTTCAGATAAACCTTTCGATTCCATTATAGGCTATGCCCAGGATTATGCAATCTCCGAAGCGGGTCGAACAGTTGTCATGCATTACAGTGCCAATCCCTCGGCCTGCTGCTCTGCATGATAGGAACTGCGCACCAGGGGGCCTGATTCCACATGCTGAAACCCGAGCGCGGTACCGCGTGCTTTCAGTTCATCAAACTCTTGAGGCATGTAATATCGCTCCACGATCCGATGCTCTTTCGTGGGCTGAAGGTATTGCCCAATCGAGACGATATCACAATGCACGGAGCGCAGATCTTCGAGAACCAGCAGAACTTCTTCAACCGTTTCTCCCATGCCCACCATCAAGCCAGATTTCGTCTTAGCCCCCATGCGCTTGGCCCGATCGAGTAATTCTAACGAACGCGCGTATTTTCCTTGAGGCCGTACCGCAGGAAAGAGGCGAGGCACAGTCTCCACGTTATGGTTCAAAATATCAGGAGCAGCATTCATCAGGTGTTCAAGTGCAGACTCGCTGCCTTGAAAATCAGGGATCAATACTTCGACCTTACAAGACGGGATTGTACGTCGAATCTCGTGAATCGTTGCAGCAAAAATTGAGGCACCACCGTCTTTCAGATCATCCCGGTTCACCGAGGTGAGCACGGCATGACGCAATTGCAGCGACTGCACGGCCTCGGCAACACGACTTGGCTCTGCCTCATCAACCGCGCCCGGCTTTCCTGTTTCCACCGAGCAATAATGGCACCGCCGGGTACACACATCCCCCAGCAGTAAAAACGTCGCCGTCCGATTATTCCAACATTCCCAAATATTCGGACATCGCGCTTCTTCGCATATTGTATGTAACCCTTGCGCATCCACCAGACGCCGCATTTCCTGATAATGCGTTCCTCGCTGCACTTTCACCTTGAACCAAGCCGGCAATCGCTTTCTTGGCCCACCTTGGACATCTCGATTGGCGCGATTTTTTAACGTGGAAATCGGAATAACATTCATCTTGGATATCCTATTCACGAAAACACTGTGGCGCAGCATAATCCTAGAAACGGCAGTTGGGCGCAAAACTGCCGTTTCATAGGATTATGCAAGGAGACCGACAGAACCTCAAGAATGGAAAATACAGCACCCGTATTCCAACCCTATGACATGACAAATGACGCTATCATCATGACAAATATACCGATTTACATTTCAAGGGCCCTTTGTTACGTTTCCCCCGAGAAGAAAAACCATTAAGTGGAACTTCGTTTATTTTTCCCACGTCCGAACTCCAAAATCTCAAGGTAACTGTTGGCAATCCGTGAAACAACTCCAGGCTGGATTTTCCAACATTGGCCTCAAAAAAATGAATGTTTGGCAAAGCTATGACCTCTGAACCAGTCGATACGGTCCCAGGTTCCGACATCCCCGTCATCCTCATTGCCGAAGACGATGAGGGACATGCGTCCCTCCTCGAACGCCATCTGAAACGGTGTGGAAATTGGAAGACCTGCCACCGATTCCGGGATGGGCAAGAAGTCCTGGACTTTTTACTAAAAGTGAGCAAGAGTACGTCCCGGGCACGCCGGAATCCTCACCTTCTATTTTTGGATGGTTGCATGCCAAAGATGAGTGGCCAGGAAGTCCTCAGAGAGATACAAACCAGTCGCATGTTGAAGACCGTGCCCTTGACCATAGTGACGACCACTAATGATTCCCAAGAACTTGAATCCTTCCAGGCCTTAGGATGCACCTACCATCTGAACAAGCCGGTAGAGATCAACGCCTTACGTCACGTCTTGAGTCAGGTGCAGCCTAACCATCAATAACCCGCGTTAAGGAACAACCGTTTCCTCCTCATTGTCCCCTTTGAATATTTGCTATGAAGGCATCTGGCTCTCTTCCTACCATCCTCATCGTCGATGATGACCCTGACCTGTGCCTTCTCATTCAACGGCATTTGCATCGCGAGGGCCTGAACTCGCGGGTCGCCACGACCGGTGAAGAAGCCCTGCGGCAATTGTCCGCCCACCCTATCACCCTGATGCTTCTCGACCTGCACCTCCCGGATATGAATGGAGACGAGCTCATCCACGCGATGAAAGAACACCACCCCACCGTTCCGTTTATTGTCGTCACGGGCTATGGTGATGAGCAACTCGCGGTCAAAATGCTCAAAAGTGGAGCGCGGGATTACATCACCAAAGATGAATCCGCATTGGAGCTCCTTCCCTCGGTCGTCCTCCACAATCTTCAACAACTTGAGCGAGAACACCGACTGGCCCAAGCCGAGGAAGAGCTGGCCGCGGAACAAGAACGCTCATCCGTCACCCTCGCTTGTATTGTGGATGGCGTCATCACGACAGATATTAACGGCATCGTCCACTCGATCAATCCCGTTGCCCTACACCTGATCGGCCATAATCTGACACACGTGCTTGGCCGCACCATTGATGAAGTGTTTCATTTAGTACACCCGGACCACCCCGATCAGGAAGATCACCTCGTTAAGCAGGTGCTCGCCCTGGGCCAAGTCATGAAACCCCTGTACTATCGCCGCCTCCTGAATCGAAACGGGACCCATACAATGGTCATGTGCAGCGCGTCGCCTATCTGTCATCAAAATGGGACGGTCTTGGGCGCGGTCGTGGTGATCCGTGATATGTCAGAGCGGATCAAAATTGAGCATGAACTCCAGAAAGCCAGTAAGTTGGAGTCCATCGGCACATTAGCCGGAGGCATTGCCCATGATTTTAACAATCTCCTGATGTCCATTCTTGGCAATATTTCGCTTGCAAAATTGTCACTCTCTCCAGAGACTCGGGCCTTTTCCCAATTACTCGAAGCGGAAAAAGCTTCCTTGCTTGCCAAGGGCCTCACGCATCAGCTTCTGACATTTGCCAAAGGGGGG
>JADFRB010000087.1 GCA_022561525.1 Nitrospinota bacterium | reverse complement strand
TCTTTTGGGCACCTCTAAAAACCGTCCTTTTCCGTGATGGCGGCGTCAGCCGCGTGCTCAAATCCTCATGTATTCGCCCATACACTCCGGTTTTCCGCGCGCAGCTTCCTTGCCCTCACAAAAAATGCCGGGTTTTTAGAGGTGCCCTTCAGTCACGAGATTGTTCCCTTTGGAATACTGAGAGTATAGTGGGTCGGTGAAGTCAGCGACCACCTTTCCCCCTGACACGTGAAGGTCTTGGGACATTGTCACCAATTCGCAGAATTTTTCAACGGACTTCTCAGGGATTTTTCTGGGGCATGCAAGGGTTGAAGGATGATCCGTATATGAAATGAGAAGAGCCTGGTGAAGAAAACCGGTCCCAACGACTAAATCTTTGGAGAGTAACATTCATGAAACGTCTGGATGGAAAAGTGGCCATTGTTACGGGAAGTAGTAGTGGAATTGGGAAAGCCATCGCATTGAAATTTGGTGGCGAGGGCGCGACGGTGGTGGTGACGGCCCGACGGTTGGAACTGTGTGAGCAAGTTGCCGAACAGATTCGAGTGCAGGGGGGACAGGCTGTGGCGGTGAGGACTGATGTGACCGATGAGTCTCAGGTCGATGAATTATGCAGTCAAACTATCACCAATTTTGGGCACCTTGATATTCTTGTGAATAATGCCGGAGTTTTTGGTGGAGGGCTGTTAATGAAAACCAGTACTGCTGAGTTTGACCGTGTCATGAGCACCAACTTGCGAGGGACATTTTTTTGTTGCCGCGCCGGCATTCGAATCATGATGAAACAAGGCACCGGTACCATCATCAATATGTCGAGTGTGGCTGGTGTTGAAGCATGGGCTGGAACGGGAACCTATAGTGCTTCCAAGCATGGGGTGATGGGATTGACCAAGTCCTTGGCGGATGAAGCCCGGGTCCATGGGATCAAAGTATGTGCTATTTGTCCGGCAGGGGTCGCAGATGAATTAGTTGATGCCTCGGAAGAAGAAATAGTCGAGAGCCAAAAGATTAGTCCTTTTGATATTGCGGAAACGGCCCTGTATCTCGCCACTCTGGGACCCCATGCGATTGTGCGTCAGGTGGTGGTGGACAGACTGGGGGCGGAGTGGTAAAAGGCCAGCCAAACTGGTGGACGTGAAGGGATGAAAAATGAAATGGGTCACTTGAGGTTACCTTTGGAAAAAGAGATCGTAACGAGTTCGCTTTTTGATCCTACTCCTTGTCTTTGAACCGTAACGAGGCGGAGTTAATACAGTATCGTTGCTTGGTTGGTGCTGGCCCATCGGGGAACACATGTCCAAGATGGGCATCGCACCGAGCACATTGGACCTCGACTCTCGTCATGCCGAGATTATGGTCGGCAAGGGTGTCTAACGCTGAGTCTGTTGCCGGTTGGGTGAAGCTTGGCCACCCGGTTCCCGAGTCAAACTTATCGTCTGATTGAAACAATGGGGTGCCACAACAGATACAGTGATACGTTCCCTCTTCTTTATGGCTGTAATAGGTACCGCTAAATGAGGGTTCGGTTCCATGCTGGCGTGTGACATAAAATTGTTCCGGGGTCAATTGTTGTTGCCATTCCTCATCAGGTTTTTGTAGCTTGTCGGCCATGGATATCTTCCTCAAACGCGGATTATAAAAAGGGATGTTCTGATCAGTCGATTACACTCAAGAATCATAGCACACATGAGGGTCAAAAGGGGGCTGTTCCAAACTTGTCCTAAGGGCTCGCGCAAGAATAACTTCCCCTGTTTGAGCGTCGATCCATCCCGTCTGGCGGCGTTGCTCGTCCTTTCCATACGAGGGGTATGCGCAGTCCTCGCGCCTTGCCAGACAGGTGTCTCACCACCCAAACAGGGGAAGTTATTTTTGCGCGAACCCTAAGGTAAGTCAAAGGTTTTTTGCAGCATTCTGCTAGGCCAGGCAGTCGATAGGGGGGAAGGTTTGGCTGTTGAAGATAGTGGCAGGGAAGTTCCACCAATTCTTAAGAAGGGTCGAGGACAGACGTCGATAGTCTACTCGTGTCATTTCGAACGGATGTGAGAAATCCTTGTCTCGAGCGGAGCGAGAGATCTTTTCTATTGTGGAAAAGTTTCTCCCGTTGGTTGACATGACAAGAGACTTAGATCAAACGAATAGGTATATGCCTTTGTGACACACTACATTAGTACCTCTCTCACTTGAGACAGGAGTTGGTGAGATCAATGCCGTCTCGTTGGCAGGTGGCAGCGAGAAGCTGATAGTGCGCTGACGAATCCGTCACCGCGGTTAGGTGAAGAGTCTGGCAGAGCTGAATGGTATAGACCAACGATGCACTGGTTTTAATCAAGGCCCAGCCATAATCAAAGCGGGGGCCGTCTTTGGGAGCATGCGCCGAACGGCTGAGGGCTTGGACTGTCTCCACATCGTAGGGTGTTTCCATCCAATCAGTTGGAGCCAACTTCGTCAAAATTGAATGATCGTCAGATGCCGGGTTCCCAGGTTGTGGGATCTGAGATGTATCAAACAGTCCGCGCTGAAAACGATAGTTCCTCAATAAGGCTTCGTGAAAGAATGATCGCCAAGACGTATCCGACAAGTCACGATTCACAGCATCAATCATCTCGGTATTCAATGGTCCACTCACGTCATGCCCCTGCACAATCCGGCCAGCCTTGAACAGCTTGGGATAGTAGTCCCCCATGCGATCGGGAAACGCTGTTGTTCCCATCAAAGGCGTCAGTCGTAGCGCCATGAAATCGCGAAAGTGTACGGTCTCATAGTCTGCTAGAAGACTATGAAGCGTGCGTTCATGGCACAGATGAAAAGGATAAAAGAGTGCGTTCATACAATGGGAAGGGAGAACATTGTGAAGAGGGGCGAGACTAGAAACGGCAGTTGGACGCCCAAGTGCCGTTTCTAGGTTCAAGTGCGCACCTTTGCCAGGTTGGGCAAAAGGTGCGCAGAGAGATTAGGAAACAGGGATTTTACTTACGTTCCTTGACTGCATCTTGATAGGCCTTGTCTTGTGCCAACCAGTCGAGTCGGAGGCGTTCGGAAATTGCTTTTGCCTGATTATGGCGTTCCACGCGAGTCTCTTGATTTTTGATCGAGGCTTGGACGGCGTCGCTTATGACATACGAACTTTGTTGGCCAAAGAGGATTCGGATGGTTTCAGGATGCGGGTTCAATTTTCGGTGCTCGCAATACTTTTTGCCAGCCTCAGTCAAACTGCCATCATGTTCTTCGGTTAGGGGTGTGGTACCAGGTGGCACATCCCCGCCAGTAAACCCATATAATTTTCCAATTTCTCCCTCGGCATAACGTATTTTCGCATCTCCCATGTGGTCATTCCTTTGTGTGTAGAGATTGAATAAAAATGGCAAAGTCAGCCGGAGAAGGTGGTAAGGCCCAGCAGGGTGACTTCACGGTAAAATCATAAGGAACAAGTACCCTCAGTTCAGAGAGCAGTCACTTAGTGTATATGTTTTGTGTGCAAAATTCTAAATTTTTAAAATGGCCGTTATTACAGGACGACCGAATAATATATCACACGTTGAACTTGAAGTGACAGACATCGCCGTCTTTTATCACATATTCTTTGCCTTCAGAGCGGATGAGGCCTTTCTCGCGGAGCGCTGGCTCTGAGCCATATTGGTCGATATCCGGGAATCCGTAGATATCCACCTTGATAAAACCCTTCTCAAAGTCCGAGTGGATGACGCCGGCAGCTTGAGGTGCCTTCGCTTCTTCGGGGATCGTCCAGGCTCGGACTTCATCTGGATTACGCGTGAAGTACGAGCACAAACCAAGGGTTTTGTATGCGGCCACAATGACCTTCTCTAGCCCGCTTTGCTCTATTCCCAAGTCTTGCATAAACAGGTCGCGGTCGTCCCCAGACATCTCCGCAATTTCGCTTTCGAGTTTACCGCAGATTACGACTGATTCGGATCCGCGCTCTTTGGTAAAGGCTTGAAAATCGGCCGTGACCACAGAGTCCGGGCTCTCGTCGATGTTCCCGACATACAGGATGGGCTTGGACGTGAGCAGAAAGAAAGGCTTGAGCATTTCTGGGTCGAGGCTCAATGCTCGTACCGGCTTACCCTCTTCAAGGCCGTTCTTGAGGATTTCAAGAAATTCCAGCGCCTCTTTCGATGCCTTGTCGCCGGCTCTCGCTTTGCCCGAGACTTTGTCGAATTGCTTCGTGATGCTTTCCAAATCGGCCAACATCAATTCGGTTTCAATCACCTCGATATCACGCTTCGGATCAATGTTTCCGAGGGTATGCACAACATCATCATCTTTGAAGAGGCGAATCAGATGCAGAATCGCGTCCACTTCACGAATGTTGGCTAAGAATTTGTTGCCGAGGCCTTCGCCAGTTGCTGCTCCTTTGACCAGGCCGGCGATATCGACAAAACGGCAGGAGGCCGGAATGGTTTTCTTGGGCTTGAACAGTTCCGTAAGGCGGCCAAGACGTACGTCTGGGACCGCGACGACACCGACATTTGGTTCGATCGTGGTAAATGGATAATTCGACGCAACCGCGCCTCCAGACGTCAGTGCATTAAAAATCGTCGATTTGCCGACGTTGGGAAGCCCGACAATGCCAATTTCCATAGGAGGCGCATACTAGCAAATCTGGCCTGGGCTAGGCTAGGAGCCTGTCCCAGATTAGACGAATCTACTGCGGATGCGCTGGATGTGGCCAGATCTTCCGATCCTTTTCGGGGAATGTTGAAAAAGGCCGCCAGCTGCGTTCTCCGGCTTTTGGCGTGCTCACGTACTCCGTGTACGCTCCGCGCGCCAAAAGCCCTGCGGCCTTGCTGGACGGCCTTTTTGAACATTCCCCGTTTTCGTTGAATAGTCCCACTATTCGCCTCAAATGATCGAAACATCTGACTCAAACCAGCACATCCTCGTGACGATCGCTAATCTCGGACAGGCTCCTAGTACGTAAGAGGATGGAAAAGTTTGAAAGTCCTTACTCCCGATCGTATTCCCCTCCTTTGTAAGGAGGGGCAGGGGAGGTAGAAGCTACAGGAAATGAAAATTCATAGGAGAACCGGGTAGACGAAATCGTTGGACTCGTCAACCACAATACAGTTCGAGGGAATTCAATGTAGCTTCGTCATTCCCGACATTAGTAATAGGGAATCCATCTTATTTTTACGGTTTCTGCCAAAAGGGCGAGGAGTACCCGTATGGTCGGAGTGAGTAACCGAACCTCTTGGAGTTTTTCCAGGGATACGCGTTCACTCAAAGGACTGGAGCAATGGGAGGGATGTGTTGGAGATATCGACTGCTCGGTGGCAGGCTGTTGAAAAACTCAATTTTGGCAGAAATGCACCGGACTATCATTGAGCAATACTCCCAACAACAATTCGCAAAGTGTTCCAAAAGGCCATTCCAGCAAGGCCGTGGAGGCTTTGACGCGCGGAACGTACACGCAGTATGTGAGCGCGAACGGCGTGGGGAGCTCCAAGTCTGTTAGCCCGAAGGTTGACCAAGCGTCGAGAATGCCGCTGGCGGGCTTTGTCAACAGTTCCTTAAGAGAAGGCTCATTCGCTATCGGATGACCTAGACCCAAATATTTGGAAGCGAAATTTTGATGGGACAGTCACCAAAGAGTTCATGACCGAACCCTTGTGGGGCGTGGGATCAATGGCCCCCTACGGCATGATGGCCGGAGCATCAATCTGCGGGAAGTTATTCTCCGACATGGTGGTGAAGCCCAAGCATCACGGGATGCGTTCGCATGGTTATCAAACAATCATCAACCACTCGTGATCGAGTTCCTGTAATCGTTGGTCCTGTTTGGACCGTCCGATACGCTGTCAAACCTCGATCCTGGCGACCCCAATGCCCCCAACTTCTCACAAGAAGGCCACGGCAGCATTGACCTGTTCGTGTTATTCAACAATCCAACTGATCCGGAATAATCAGGAAGAAAAGAAGAAGACTGAGTTCTTGCCAAGGCATCAGGGTGAATACCCTGATGCCTTCTTGGTTGGAGATGCGTGTGGCCCTTGGATAGAGTTGCGGGGGAGAGTGTATTACACGATTCAAGACCCGACCCTACTTCTTCTTTTTGGATTTCCCCCACGTTTCTTTTAGCACGGTCTTCCATTCCTCGCGGGAAATCGCCGGCATGGTCTTAATACGAATATGGCCCATCGAGGCATTCATCACAGCGGCCTTCATCGCGGCGCGATTATGCGGAAAATCCCAAATGGCCACGACATCATACTCACCCAAGCAATAATAGGCGTGAAGCAATTTGCCGCCCAAGGCTTCCACATTCTGCTTGACCATGTCTGACCGAGCCACACCTTTGGCCCTCATGGTCTTCAGTCCATCCTGGGTAAAGTTCACTAAGCTGACATAGATAGGCATGGTGCACCTCTTGGTTGGTGAAATGAATAATACAGCGTTCCTTTTTAGGGGAAGATGTGAGTATCCTAAATGAACAGCCAGATAAAGGATAGCCGCTTTTTTGATGACTGGTCGGGCGAGGGACGAATCCAACCAGGCGCAACACCAATGGGTATTTTGAAAAAAACCTAGAAACGACAGTTGAGCGCAAAACAGACGTGTTAGATATTGGTGTGCATGGTGAAATACAAAAAGTCGTGGTCACCTCGGCGGTGATGAGACTTTTTTATATTGTGCTAGGAGCCTGTCCGAGATTAGCGATCGTCACGAGGGCGGTCTGGTTTGAGTCAGATATTTCGATCGTTTGAGGCGTGTTCAAAGGTGGCCCGAATATGGGATAGGATCTTGTCCAAGTTAGTTTTTAACAGGCTCCTAAGTTCGGCAGCCTACGTTTCCTCACTACCATCAAGGCAAGCCGTGCATTCATCCATTTTGGGTTCCCCATGGTTGCTGCAATAATGACGAGAGCATTTTGCACAGACCATAAAACTCATGCGTATCTCACCGGCTTCCTCGCACACATAACAATTTTTTTCTCGTTTTGCTTTCGGCATATTTCTTCTCCTTCATCGTGATCGTGTAAGGCGCCATGTGGCCCAAAGCCATCCTCCGATGGTGTCGGAGTGGGGCAAGGATCCGGGTGTGTCATTTCCCGTCGAGGACTTGGACACCAATGTTGGCGGGAAGTCGGGAAGGGCGTCTGTCTGGTGAAGACGCGAGGATTTGACGCTGATCGATAGCAGGGGGAGACTACCGTATGACACCACTGTATAGCAAACTGGTGAGGTTTGATCGCATGGTGCTGATCAGGTCATAATCCTAGAAACCGCAGTTGGATCACAAAAGTCCGCGCAAGCTCTTAGGACCTGCGAGAAAATAACTTG
>JADFRB010000086.1:505-7421 GCA_022561525.1 Nitrospinota bacterium | reverse complement strand
TTCAGGTAATTATGAGTGATAGCCTTCAGTCTTTAGCCTTCAGCCTAAATACCTGAGTAGTTACGAAAATCTAACACACCCATGGTCACCACCTGGTCATACGTTCTTTTGTTTCTCTCAATATCGTGAACAAACCCTCTCGTCCCATATGGCGCAAGGTATTGTGGTGGTTGGGTATCGCGGTGTCCTTCAATCTTGCACTCTACATCCTTATTCCAAAAATCGCCTCCTTTATTGTGGAACGAAAATTTGAAACGTTCGGGCTTCGGAATGTCCACGTGGAGTTTGAATACCCGGGGTTACAACGAACCAGTATTCCCTTGATTGCTTTTCAAAAAGACATGGGATCGGAAACCGCTACCCTCACGATTCGAAATCTCACGCTGGAATATCACCTCCCTCAATTATTTGGAGGGTTTCTGAATGCAGTCCGTATTGAAGAATTGCACTTGGATATCACGGGTGTTCCATCCGAGCAACCCCAATCTATCAGGAGTACGTCTGCTGTCAACTCGGTGGGTGCGCCCTTACCCTTGTTGTCCCAATCCCTGCCGGACCTGCCGTTCGGTCTCTTCTCCTTAACCAAAGCCACTATTTTTCGAGAGCAAGCCACCGGGCCTCTCAGGCAAGTCACCATATCGAGTCTTCTTCGCAACGAACAGGGCACACTCGATTGGACCATCACCTTTCAGGGAATCCAAGGGGACGCCTATACCATGCAAGCTAAGATTAGTCCTCTCGGAGAGATGAAGATCGTGTTGGACTCCGGTACACATATCGCCGACCCCCTCCTTGATGTGGAGTCCGTCATGAAGGTGTCTCAGGATTCCGGCCTTCATTGGCAAGGGACCCTGACCGCAAATTTGAAACGCGCCACCCCGTTTTTAGCCTTACTGATGCCGCTTGGACCTGACCTTGAACGGGTCGATGGGATGGTGAAATTTCAATGGGATGGGTTTTCGCGTCAGATGGAATCATTGAAAAAGATGCTACATGACCCGTCCACTCAGCTTCACATCGTAGTGGACGCTCATGTGGAACTTCCCGCCTGGGGGACGGTGAGTGAAGACATTTCAATCAATGTCTCCGGGGAGGTGGACGTGAATTCGACTGAAATGAGAGTAGACCTCTCCCCGCCCTCTTTCATGAAGGCCCTTCTCCATCCTCACGAATTCCCTTTCCACGAGAACCTTCCATTTCCTCATCTTAATCAAAGGGAGCTAGTCCATATTCAATTGAACGACGTGGTTCGTAGTCGAATTTCTTTTGACCAAAAAGACCCGCAATGGAGTATTGAGGGCCCCATCCGAGTTCAATACGGGGAGAAGCGTTCGCCAATTGGGATGGATGTCACCTTTACCAATGCCTCCGGTCGATTGCTGGACCCGCTACCGACCCATGCAAACGCCCAATTTGCCGTTTGGGGTTCATTGCCCCTCTTCGAACATCAACTGTTGCAGGTAAAAGATCTCCGCTGGATACTCAAAGGGCAGATGGGATTGGAGAACCAAGCGATCCAGGTCACTCTGGCCGAAGGCTCTTCGGTGAAAACCGGTTTGATTCAAATGGATCAGGGAAGGGCAGACCAAGTTGCGTTTCACATGAATCAGCCGGTTTCCTTGACCTATGACTGGCCCCTACGAAAATGGAACGTAGGAACCACCAGTGCGCAAATCGTGCTTCCCAAGATTCACTGGCGCGATCAATCCGTCTCGATTTCCAAGATAGGATTGCGCCTGGAAGAAGCGAGGGGCGAGGGACAAGATTGGCACACCAAAGGCACGGTAAAACTACTTGGTGTGAACACGACGATGGAGAATTTCTCTCCTCCCACCACGAATCTGGCCATCGGGTTTGAGGCCAATTCTGAAGAAATTCAGGCAGGCATTGTCGCCGAAACCACCGACAAAACCATCCGTGCAAAGGTTCGTATCCAACACCACCTCCAAACAAACCGTGGAACGCTTCGGGCGACGTTGACCCCAGAGGCCTTTTCGCCATCAACGATGATCCTCAGCACCTTGATCCAGCCATGGACGCATCCCTTTGATATCACCTCAGGCCAGCTTGGGATTTCGATTGCCTGTGTGTGGATGCCCACGACTTCGAGTGAATCTTCTAGCATCGCCATCACACGAGGAGACGTATCCATCACGCTCAAGAACATCGGTGGGTACTACGAGAACGTGCTCTTCGATGATGTAAACTCTACAATTACTATCATTGCGAACAGCCTCAACAACTTTGCCACGCTCCCCCCGGCAACCGTCTCGGTGGGAAGTGTGAAAGCCGGAGTTGAACTTACCAACACCACATTCAAGGTGAATCTTGCACTCGGGGAAGGGGACGCCTTACCCACCGTGGATTTGGAAAATGTATCAGCCAACGTGTTTGGTGGGCAGATATCCAGCCCCCGCATCTACCTTGACTTTGCGAGACCGCCGGCACTCTTCACCGTGAAATTGAATGGCATTCAATTAGATCAACTCTTGCAACTCGAGCAACACAAAGGGCTGGATGGGACCGGGATTCTTGATGGGATCATCCCGATTACTCTGAATGCCACAACCGTCCAAGTGAAAGATGGAAAGCTCACGGCACGGGCACCGGGAGGGGTGATTCGTTTTCAATCCCTTGATGACACCGAACACACCCTCATCCAAGCCAATCCGCAAATGAAAATTGTTTTGCAGTCTCTTAGGAATTTCCATTATGATGTATTACGAGTTGGGATAAATTACCAGGAAGATGGCACGCTCATCCTGGCCACGCGACTTGAGGGAAGAAACCCGGACCTCAAGCAAGGTCGCCCGATTCACTTCAACTTGAATGTCGAGGAAAATATTCCGGCTCTGCTCAAAAGTTTGCAAGTCACGAAGGGCATTGAAGACAAGATTGAACAACTCTTTCAAGGACCGTTGTTTTAACAGAGACAGTGACACATTGGTTGGCCTTTCATTCGACACCTATCTCGATTCACTCATGGGCACCTCTAAAAACTGGTGCTTTTCCAAATTTCGCATTTGTAAGTTATTGAAATCATTAACACCAAAATTCGGATATTGGGGTTTTTAGAGGTGCCCTCCTGAACATCCAACGACACATACGATGTACTCTGGGATTAGCTTTACTCGTGAGCGGTATCCTCGTATGGAGTTGTACCCCACGAATCGAAGTGGTCCCGCCCGATAAGCCTATCACGATTAATTTGAACATCAAGATTGATCACGAAGTTCGGATCAAAGTTGAAAAAGATTTGGAGGATGTCTTTTCTGAAGACAGTAAGTTGTTCTAGCCGCAATGTATAATGGAGTGAATGCAATGAGCTCAACCGTCCATCGATGGACCATCCAATGTGTGATCGTCGTACTCTCAGTGGTCATGGCCTGTTCCACCGCCTGGGCCCTTTCCCTCGGTGACGCCAAAGACCGAGGCTTGGTGGGCGAACGGCTCAGTGGCTATCTTGGAGCCGTCTCAGGAAAGGCTTCTTCTGATGTGCAATCACTCATCGACAACGTCAATCAACAACGCAAACAACGGTATCAACAGATTGCCAAGCGGAATAAGACCAACCTGAAAGCCGTCGAAATGCTCGCGGGCAAGACGGCCATGAAAAAAACGAAACCCGGGCATTACATTCAACTGCCGTCAGGCCAATGGACGAAAAAGGAGGCAACCCGATAATACACGCTCCAACTTTTCCTCATTCAACCCTTCCCGATTTCTGAACAGACATCCTCACCACCCACGCAGACTTCTTAACGCTCACAAGCCACTTGTACCCCTGAGTATTTGGGCGGGGTCAGGCTACTGATTCCTCACCTTTCCAAGGGATGCATTTCCAAAGAGGGAATTCGGGTGAGGTAGATACCTGCTCTTATCCCTCCCCTTTGTAAGGGGAGGTTAGGTGGGGTAGAGTCTTGCACCTTCTGACAATCTGCAATATGAAGCCCGCCATATCCACTTCCACCCTTCTACCTCCTCTATCCCCTCCTTACAAAGGAGGGGATTCGAACCTATTCTCTAACCTAGAAACGGCAGTTGGATCACAAAAGTCCGCGCAAGCTCTTAGGACCTGCGAGAAAATAACTTGATCAATCTCGCATCCAATCTTCGGGCCATCTTGGAACGGGCCTCAATCGAAACACCCTCACCATAGCTGTGCTATGCCTCGAGTGTTTCTCAATCGTTCCGTCCAAATCCGACCCAAATCTTGGCGTGATATTGATCAAGTTATTTTCTCGCAGGTCCTAAACCTTGGCTTGAGTAAGGTGCTTCGAGTAGCGATGGAATCAGGGTTGCCTTTTCTTATACCTATACTTTTGAGAAACCGCGTGGCGAAGCCATCTTGCCTCCTGCTCAACCGGTGATATCTCCAGCGATTGTCGCAGCAGATATTTTGGGGTTGAAACCGGGTGTTGGTCTGGAGACGGCACGAGCGGCCTTGGCCGATGCCGGGCTTACAAATGGTGTGGAGCAGCCGAACGTCATTGTGTATGAGGCACGCATGCTGACCACCATCACTCAGCGGCAACGCTTGGTCCTGGTGCATGAGGAGAATCGGATCACGACGTCGGCACTTATTATTGATTTCGACGATGTCGGAAATCTGGAGAGTATGGAACAAACCTTTGAATGCGTACGTGAGGTTTTGTTGCAGCGTTATGGGTCACCGACCGTCAGGGTTGAGGAAGGACGCTTTCGCGACAACGTTGTTGACGATATCAACGCTGGCCGTCTCATTCGGATTGTCGAATGGCATCCACCAACCGGGCGTTTACGCTTTCGCATCCCCCGTCGGTTGGATCGCCGCGTTCGAATGGAAGTCCAGCATGCACATCAATTCCCCCGTTCCGGCAAACCCTGTGGAGTCTGGAACAGGTCAGATGATGGGGCGAATCATGTGTTCATGTGAGTCTTTTTTGCGCCCAACTGCCATTTCTAGGTTGAAGGTTTCTAAAATATGAAAAAGCAATCGCCTAAGAGTATATACAAATCGGCCAAGTCCGTATACCCCGACATGTTTGAACACCTTATTCGCGCCGAATGTTGGGACCCGTTTGCCGTCCTCGGACCTCACGAGGAAAAGCGTGAGGGCCGTCAATCATTTTTGATTAGGGCTTTTTTGCCTGAGGCTGCATCAGCTGTGGTGGTACCTGCTGATTCTACTCTCAGCACGCTTCCCATGCAGCCTGTCCATCCCAAAGGAATTTTTGAGGCTGTATGCTCTGAACGCATGACGCCAGAGGGATACCGGTTGCGGGTGACGGATTCGAAAGGAAGAACGACAGAGAGTCATGATCCCTATGCCTTTTCCCCTGTACTAAGCGAGTATGACCTGCATCTGTTTGGTGAAGGGAAGTTGTATCGGGCGTATGAGAAATTGGGTGCCCATCCGTGCGTGCATCAAGGAGTCACCGGTGTGAATTTTGCCGTGTGGGCGCCCAATGCCATGCGCGTGAGTGTGGTCGGAGATTTCAATGGGTGGGATGGCCGTCGGTATCCCATGCGGTCGCGAGGCGGTACCGGAATTTGGGAATTGTTTATGCCCGATCTGCCCGAAGGAGAAAAGTATAAATATGAAATTCGACCGAAGGATAGTGCAGTCCCCTTGCTTAAAGCCGATCCGTATGCCACACAGGCTGAGCTGCGTCCGCAGACTGCCTCGATTGTCCGGGATGTGTCTGGGTACCAATGGAAAGATGCCAGGTGGATTCACGCGCGGCAATCCCTCGACCCGTTAGCCGAACCTCTTTCGATCTATGAAGTGCACTTGGGATCGTGGAAGCGTGTGGTTGAAGATGGCGGACGGTGGTTGACCTATTCAGAGCTTGCCGAGCAACTGATTCCCTACGTCAAGGACATGGGCTTTACGCACATCGAGTTGATGCCGGTGGTGGAACATCCCTTTGACGGATCATGGGGCTATCAATCCACAGGGTACTTTGCACCAACCAGCCGGTTTGGAACTGCTGAGGATTTCATGGCGTTTGTCGATGCCTGCCATCACGCACAGATCGGTGTCATCATGGATTGGGCACCCGCGCACTTTCCCGATGACCCGCATGGATTGGCGTGGTTTGATGGCACGCATTTATTTGATCACTCCGACCCAAGATTGGGGTATCACCCCGAATGGAAAAGCCGGATATTTAATTATGGACGGACGGAGGTCAGAAACTTTCTGATCAATAGCGCGTTGCTGTGGTTCGATCGGTATCACATCGATGGCTTGCGCGTGGATGCTGTGGCCTCCATGTTGTATTTGGATTATGCCAGAAAAGCTGGTGAGTGGGTGCCGAATCAACACGGTGGAAATGAAAACCTTGGAGCGGTGGAATTTCTCAAAGAACTGAATGTGATGGTGCATCAGGAACATCCGGGCGTCATGATGATTGCGGAGGAATCGACCGCTTGGACTGGCGTCTCGCGTCCCACCTATGTCGGCGGCCTCGGGTTTACGTTTAAATGGAACATGGGCTGGATGCACGATACATTGAAGTATTTCAGCGAAGACCCCGTGCATCGTAAATATCATCATCACAATGTGACGTTTGGATTAATCTATGCGTTCACGGAAAATTTCGTGTTAGTCCTTTCCCATGATGAAGTGGTGCACGGCAAGAAGGCCTTGCTGGATAAAATGCCAGGAGATGATTGGCAGCGGTTTGCCAATCTTCGTGCGTTGTTCGGCCACATGTGGGGGCATCCCGGTAAAAAGATGATCTTCATGGGTGGTGAGTTGGGGCAATGGTGGGAATGGAATCATGAAGATAGCGTGCAGTGGCATTTATTGGAGTACGCACCTCATCAAGGATTGCAAAAGTATGTGGCTGATCTCAATCGTTTGTATGTGAAGGAGCCTGCTCTCCATCAGGTGGACTTTGATTGGACAGGGTTTCAGTGGATTGATTTG
>JADFRB010000086.1:0-495 GCA_022561525.1 Nitrospinota bacterium | reverse complement strand
GATCGACCTGCACGACAGCGAGCAATCCACCCTTTCCTATATTCGACGCGCCAAGGATCAATCAAATGTGATTGTCTGTGTGTTTAACTTTACGCCTGTCCCGCGGGAAGGCTATCGGTTAGGTGTCCCTCTCGGTGGCCAGTATCAAGAACTTCTTAACAGCGATGCGGCCATCTATGGCGGGAGTAATATGGGAAATGCCGGCGGCGCGACTGCTGAAGAAATGCCCTGGCATGGCCAATCCCATTCGATGGTGATTACTCTTCCGCCCCTTTCCGCGTTGTTTTTTAAGCCAATTCCTCCGCCCTAAGCTTTTCAATCAATAATTTTTTTAGAAGCGGGGTTTCGCCCCCGCGCGACGAGGCACTTTTGTTTCGGCAAAAGTACCCAAAACCATTTTTGCCTGTGCGCGGCCCTCCAGAGAATGATCAAAACGTTTGTCAGCAAGGCCGCAGGCGCTTTGGCGCGCGCAGCGTACACGTAGTACGTGAGCAC
>JADFRB010000085.1:3870-7449 GCA_022561525.1 Nitrospinota bacterium | reverse complement strand
AGAGGGATTCTTCTGGTGCTACGGTGGAACACAGTTCACCCGCTGTCTTGCATGGCGTCATCGATGTCGTGTACCGCTGGAAAGACCACATCTGGGTGGCCGATTATAAAATGAATGTGGTTGATCCTGACTCGCCAGATTCAATCAATCGGTTAGTTGCCAACTACCGTGGTCAAGCGATAGCCTATCGGGAGGCCCTAAAGGGGGTCTTCGCGGATAGGCCAGTCAGAGCCCACCTCATATTTTTGCGCAATGGGGTCTCTGTTGAAGTGTGAGAGAACAATCATGAATGATCAAAGGAGTTTCTCAGGTCTTCGTGTGAGTCGGAAGGGGTGGAAAGAGGGGCATCGCTTGCCTTTTCCGGCCTACCCTTTGACGATTTTGTAAACGGGGGATGTTCAAAAAGGCGCGCTCAGCAAGGCCGCAGGCACTTTGGTGCGCGGAGCGTACGGGTGAGTACGTGAGCACAACAAAGGGCCGAGAACGCCGCTGACGCTCTTTTTCAACATTCCCAACCAGAAAAAGGAGAACGAAACGATGAGTTACCGGGGAGGGACATTGGGCTGGGTGGTGATCGGAGTGGTGCTGCTGTGCGCATGCACAAGCACACCGAAATCGGTTACACAGCCCACACTCAACGCGCCGTTAAACGCAAACCCAACGGCGATATCCGCCGTCAACGAAGGCAATCAATTCTTTGCCTCGGGTCGATGGCAACCCGCCAAGGTGCAATATGAAAAAGCCTTACAAGCCCAGGACACGGTTGCCGAAGCGCATTATAATTTAGCCTTGACCTTAGATCGTTTGGGAAACCGGGAAACCGCTGACAAGCACTATATCGAAGCCGCCAACCTGGCTCCTGGGCATAAAATCATTTGGAATTCACGAAAATTTCGTCGCTACGGTGATGTGAGGGTAGAGAAGAGCAATGCCGCTGCACCAGCACTCCCGTCGATAGGTGGAGCCAATCCAGGCAGTTTAGGCGGTGGTGGAAGAGGGGGAGGGCTTGGGGCTGGAGGTTACTAGTTTAACGCGTCTTCCGATATCCCTGGAGAATCATGATCCCTCCAAGGAGCACCATAGGGATGCTCAAGAGCTGTCCCATGGTTAACGGCCCGAGTAAGAATCCAAGATGGGCATCCGGCTCACGAAACAGTTCCACGAAACTTCGGAATAATCCATAGCCTCCGATGAAGCCCCAAAACACGGTGCCCGGGGGCGTGTCACGACGCCCGACCATCCACAGTAGAAGAAACAAGGCCACCCCTTCGAGTCCAGCTTCGTACAGTTGCGACGGGTGCCTGCAAGCATCCCCGCCTTGTGGGAAGACCATGCACCAGTCGACATCCGTCGATCGGCCATAGAGTTCTCCATTTATAAAGTTGCCCATCCGGCCAAATCCTAATCCGATCGGGACAGCTTGGGCGGCCAAGTCTGCGATGGTGTAGACGGCAAAGCCCTTGCGGCGACAGAAAATCCAAATGGCTACGCAGGTGCCTAGCAACCCGCCGTGAAAAGACATCCCACCTTCCCAGACCGCCAAAATGCTTAATGGGTGTTCTAAGTAGTACCCTGGGTTGTAAAACAGGGTATAGCCAAGCCGTCCGCCCAGAAACACACCTAAGGCGGCGTAGACAATCAAGTCAGACAATTGGTCCCGGCTGAGAGAAATATTTTTGGCCCGTGCCCGTGCTCGAATTAAAAAATAGGCCCCAGTGAGTCCCAACAGATACATGAGCCCATACCAGCGAAACTTCAGCGGCCCAAGGCTAAAAAAAACAGGATCAATCTCTGGAAAAGGAATGGCGGAGAGTAGGGGGAAATCGAAAGCGAACGGCATCAATACAATATCCTAACTGAGAGTTACGGAGTGAGCGATAAAAAATGCGGCTTCCGATATTTTGGAAGCTTGTGCATCCTAGGGAGGAGCCAGTAGTTTTTCAAGGAAGAAGGGGAAGGTGGCGTTGCCTTGGAAAAAAATCTGTCATTCCCGACATCCTTAATCGGGAATCCAGGTTTTCCCCTCTCGCACTTCAACCCCTCCTTTGTCATTTCGACCCATGGGAGAAATCTCTCATTCGACAATGAGGGGAGATTTCTCGCTCCGCTCGAAATGACAAATAAGTTTTCTTGTGAATGGTTGAAAAGTTTTTATGTGGGGTTTTGCTCTCACCCGACGAGGCACTTGTGTTTCGGCAAAAGTGACCAAAACCATTTCCGCCCGTACGCGGCCCTCAGGGTCCCTTGTGATGCTCGTCGATTCCGCAACTCGCTGCGCTTAAACAGTGGTCGCCCTAAAACCGGAATCGCCTGCGCTTCTCAGCCACAGCAGAAGGCGGGGATGCACAAAAAAGAGAGACCCATGCCCAATCGCGGTGTACGGTTTTTGACGTATGTCGAGCCCCTTACACCGAAAGGTGTAAAAATTTCTGAATCCGCGTCGGAATATTTAACACCTACCGCGATCTCACTATGTCACCATGAACAGGGCCGATAGGCCTGGCAACTGCCGATATGTACCTAAGGTCTGTCGGAGAATTTTACGATTTTGGTGCAGACGCAATAGGGGAACCAATATGCATCCTGTAAAGATACGACGCTGAACTGAACTGAACTGAACTGAACTTCTTCAAACTGTTTTGACCATTTACGTAGAATGACGTAGATCCCTCTTATTGGCACAGAGTTTGCTTAGTTTTATGTGACAAGACAAAATTCCATGACCAAACCAAACAATCAAAAAAAGGACACAACCATGAACCGGTTCCTAAAACAACTATCCTTGGCCTTATTAACATGTACGCTAACCCTGGGCACAGCAGCCTCCGCCCACGCCACGTCATTTTTTGATTATGTTGGTACCAGTCCAGATGACCATACCATAATGGGGTTTGTGGAACTTTCCATTGCAGTACCTGTCCCGGGCATCACAGATGTAGCCCTATCAGATGTTGTGGATTCAGGGTTTTCGGCGTCGGGCCCAACATATAATTTCACATTGTCCCATGTCCACCTATTTAGTATGAAGGCTTTGATATCTCCGCCTGAGAATTTTAGTTGTATTCCTCCTGAACGTTTTGATTTTAATCATTGTCTTTGGTTCGATGGCTCAATATTGTTGGTACTATTTAACGGCATTTTCATTGCAGGCGATGATAGTGGATCCGATCTTAGTTTTGGAATGGGGTCCTGGACCTTTCGAACCACGGGTAACAATCCAGTCCCGGAGCCCAGTACCATGATTTTACTAGGCACTGGATTCGCAGGCATCATCGCCTGGCGGAGGAAGCAAGCGGTATAAGCGAAACCCCGGTTAGAAATTTGCAAAGTGTTCTAATTCACGAGCCCCACACCAATTTTGATGTGGGGCTCAGTTTTTTTTGACCTACTGCTCACCTGCGTTGTGGGCGGCCCTACAGAGAATGATCAAAACGTCCGTCAGCGGCGTTCTTGGCCCTTTTCCGTCATCATATACTCACGCGTACGCTGCGCGCGCCAAAGCGCCTGCGGCCTTGCGGATGGACGTTTTGGTCATTCTCTGGAGGGCCGCGCACAGGCGAGAATGGTTTTGGGTCCTTG
>JADFRB010000085.1:0-3860 GCA_022561525.1 Nitrospinota bacterium | reverse complement strand
ACCTCGTCGCGCGGGGGCGAAACCCCGCATAAATAAAATTCTGGATTCCCGCTCACTACCTGGGGGAATGACAGCAACTGTTATTCCCTCTTCCATCCTCATCCCAATGTGGTATAAATGACTGTTTGGCCTTTTTTGGTTTGGCTTTTTCTAGTCGTACGAGAAATCTACACACGTAATTTCATGATCAACCACCTCAAAGCGTTGCCGCCGAATATCGTGTATACCTTGGCCCCCAAAGATTATGTGGTGCGGGGGTATGATTATTTCCATAAGGAACGGCTTGAATCGTTTCGGTGGGAGCACGATGGCTCTCTCTTAACGGCGGTCGTGCTGGGTACCAGGCGATACGCGGTTGATTTTATGTTGGAGAACGATGAGCTGGATTATGTGTGTAATTGTCCGGCTTGGGCACCGACGACTCAGTGTAAGCATGTGATTTGTGCATTGCTGACAATTATTAACTTGCTCACCCCCATTCATTTTAACGTGGCCCGGCACCAACCGAGTCGGCTGGAGAAGCTTCGAGGGGCATTATTATCCGGTGGCAGTGGACGCGGGCAGTCGCCCCGGTCGCCTTTTTCTCCTGCAATCTCCGCCCCGCCCAAATCCGATGATTTTGAATTGGTGATTCATCTCCGAGATCAGTATCCCGAGTTGTCGGTTCGCAATCATGGGCAACGTGTCTACACGCTTCGTGGTGTGCCGGAAACCCTGGCATATTTTATTGGTGATTTTTACCATTCGTTTTCCATTCATCGCGATCGATTGGCGCAGCATCTTCAAGCGACGGGAAACCGGTATCCCTTGGTCTTTGAATCCGATGGGGAAGGGATGCGGCTGACGTGGGAAGGGTTTCACCGGTGTGAGACGTACACTGAATTACATATGGTCGATGGGCAGGTCACGCTTCGGCCGTTGTATGTGCTCGACCGTACCGTGAGGAAGCGGGTGAAATTATTTTGGGACTATGCCGTGGATCTGGAGCGTCAGATTTTGGTCAAGGTGGAAGAGCCGAATGAATGGGATCTGCAAGCCGTGCTCTATGACGAATGGATCTATGGCCTTGAAGCGTTGGATGATGAGGAAATTTTTGCATTCTCCCGGGCGTATCGATCCTGGGAGCGAATCCTGAATCGGACAGAGTCTCCTTGGAATCCGTTCAAGTTCGGACTATTCGAGCGACGCCCGATAGAGCTCCCGCTGCGACGTGCGCAATCGATGCCCATTCATATTCCTACACAACACTTGCCGGCTACACGGCAACGGTTGATCCTCAAAGTGAACGGGGTGGTGACGCCACTGTCTCAAGAACACGATACCCCGACTCTTCAACAACCTCGCTATCGATTGGTGGTGCATCCGGTTCAAGATGGTTTGGAGCCATTGCCTTCCGGGCAAACGATGGCGGTCATTCGAGCGGAGTGCTGGTGGGGGGATTGTTACGCCCCTCCCCATGAACCCACCTTTAGCTTTTTTACGTGCCTGGAGGGATACCGCAGTTTGCCGGCTCCTTTGCGGGCCCTAAAACGCAAGAAAATTTTGTGTGAAGCATTTATCAAACTTCTGATGGTGTCACAGGCATCAAAGGTTGAGGGTATGCTTCGAACCGCGCTCTCGGGAGGGGATTTCCAACGGCAGCAAATTAAACGGACTGCGAAGCATATGCTCAAACAGTTTTTTTCCGTGTTTAGGGAGCCGGAAGTGCGGCTGCAGTTTCATCAGGGTCAGTGGCAACTGCTGTCGGTGGACAAAGCCCAAGAGGCTCGCATGTATATTTTGCTCTATGAACAGTTTGGCCCACAGGTGTTTGAACACATGATGCGGCATGATGAAATGCGGCTGCGTCTGGATATTCTGCATCAGGGCTTGCCGCAGTTGTATGAATCGTGTCAGGCCGCAGGCATTGAATTGTTTTACCACACCAAGCCGGTGGCTTTGCCAGAGTGGGAATTGTCCCTGGATGCGCACCGTCCTGAGGGAATCGATTGGTTTGAATTGCGTCCAGAAATCCGGTGTAACGGCAAGTTGATGACCGAGTCCGCGGTTCAACAAGTCATGCAAGGGCAAGGCATCATCGAAGGAGATGATGTCGTGCAGATCTTTTCCACCAAAACGCAAGAAGCGCTTCGGGCTCTTTCGTCGTTTTATCGACAGGAGCCATCCAGCAAGGGGATGAAAAGGGAATGGGTGCGCGTGCCCCGGTTGCAGATCTTTGATTGGATTGCGTTACGGAAGCAAGGAGTGAAAATCACCTTGCCACCAGAGGATGAAGCGATTATCGATCGGTTGACTCACTTTGAACACATTGAGGTGCCACCGATTCCCAAACGCCTTACAGCCAAACTGCGGACCTACCAAAAAAACGGCTATGCCTGGTTGGGGTTTTTGTACCAACACCGATTTGGAGCATGTCTGGCCGATGATATGGGCCTTGGAAAAACCGTGCAGGCCATCAGTCTGTTGGGCGGCATCAAAGAAGGCATTATTCCGTCCCTGACGAGTCAGCCTGTCCCGCATTTGGTCGTGCTGCCGCCGAGTCTACTCTTCAATTGGGAACAAGAGATTCAAAAATTTTACCCATCCTTACGGGTGCAGATGTATGTCGGCGCTGATCGATCGCCAAAATTTGAGGGGTGTGATGTGGTGTTTACCACGTACGGCGTGGTTCGGAGAGATATTGCGATGTTGGAAACCATCCCCTTTCATATCATTGTCTTTGATGAAGCGCAGGCCGTTAAAAATATTTATGCGGAGACGACCAGCGCAGTCCGCCGTCTGAAAGGGGTGTTTAAGATGGTGATGACCGGTACGCCGTTGGAAAATCACATCGGCGAATATTTTTCACTCATCGATCTGTGCCTTCCCGGACTGCTCGGGGACTATGACAAAATCAAGTCGAAAATCACCTCCGCCTCGTCGTCCTTCCTGGAAGTGCTCACGCGGCGAACGAAGCCTTTCGTATTGCGGCGTACTAAAGAACAAATCCTGAAAGAATTGCCGCCCAAGACTGAAACCGATGTGTATTTGGATCTTACCGAGCGACAGAAGTCACTCTATCAACACACCATTGCGCAAATCCGTCCAACCATCGATGACGCCTATCGCACCAAAACGCATGCACAAGCCCGTATCATTGCGCTCACGGCTATTTTGAAATTACGCCAAATCTGCCTATCGCCCAAATTGCTTCAATCTGATACGCATGATTCCTCGCCAAAGATTACGTTTGTCGTCGAGCGATTAGCCGAACTCATGGAGGCAGGGCATAGTGCGCTCGTCTTTTCGCAATTCACCTCATTTTTAGATTTGGTCGAAGCCGCGCTAGTCAGTCACCACATTCCGCACGTTCGTTTAGATGGCTCCACGCCCACGCCTAAACGCCGAATCATGGTCGAACAGTTTCAAGAAGGCAAAGACGCCTCCGTGTTCTTGCTCAGCTTAAAAGCCGGAGGGCAAGGACTGAACCTCACCAAGGCCTCCTATGTGTTTCACCTGGATCCGTGGTGGAACCCCGCGGTTGAAAACCAAGCGTCGGATCGGACCCACCGCATTGGACAAACACAAAAGGTCTCCATCTTGCGCATTCTCATGCGTCATTCCGTCGAAGAAAAAATGATGGCCTTGAAACAGCAAAAATCCGCCCTCTACGAAGCTGTCCTCGAAGGCACCATGCATAAAGGATCGGGCACTTCCATCACCAAGGAAGATTTCGATTTTCTTTTGGCGTGAATGTGGGGTTTCGTCCCCACACGACGAGGCACTTTTGTTTCGGCAAAAGTGCCCAAAACCATTTCCGCCCGTGCGCGGTCCCTCCGACCCTGCTCAGAAGCAGGGTCTCCGGGGTGCCTCCGCCTCCG
>JADFRB010000084.1 GCA_022561525.1 Nitrospinota bacterium | reverse complement strand
ACTCAATCAGAATTATTTTCGGCGACGCTCTTTGGAGGGAATCCGAACCTTAAGCCTATTAAATCTAAAAACTATGAAGTTGGGGGAAGATTTAAAACTCAACACTTTGAGGGTGAAATCAGTTTGTATCAGATTGATATCGCGGATGATATTCAAAATTTTTGTGATGGACCACCTTTTTGTACCCCTTCAACAAATCGGAATGTAGAAAAAACACGCCATCGTGGGATTGAGACTGCTTTAAGGGTATTTCCTAGCGACCTAATTGATGGTTATATTAATTATACCTTTACAGAGGCCACGTTTGAAAGCTCATTTGTGACTGGTGGACCTACTTCAAGTGCAAATCAAACTGTGAATCCGGGTAATTCACTTCCCATGGTTCCTAAAAATCATATTGCGTTTGGAATAAACCTGCATCCTATTGA
Source organism: Nitrospinota bacterium (assembly GCA_022561525.1). GTDB lineage: Bacteria > Nitrospirota > Nitrospiria > Nitrospirales > UBA8639 > Nitronereus. The sequence continues at coordinate 7,026 of JADFRB010000084.1, read as the reverse complement.
AGGCCTCACGACTTCACTCAATGGAAACTATGTTAGTTCGAGAATCTTTTTTGGAGATCAATCAAATTCTCAGAAACGCTTGCCAGGGTACGTTGTTTTAGGATTTAAAGCTGCATACGAAAAATTTGTAAAAATCGGAATCATGGAAGCTTTTTTTCAAGTTGATAACTTTCTGGATACCGAATATGAGTCAATAGGAAGGTTTGTAGGGCTGCCAACGCCTTTCTTTACCCCTGCTCCTGGAATTAGCGTTTTTGGCGGGATCGGTTTTCGATTATGAAAGCTTTTTGCAAGGGTAAATGAAAACGAAAAAACCCCATTGCCCGCAAGTAGTTATTGCCGGGACGCATAGTGGAGTGGGTAAAACCACTGTGTCCCTTGCACTTATGGCGACATTGACTGCGAAAGGGCGTCGGGTTCAGCCGTTTAAGGTTGGACCCGACTTTCTTGATCCGACTCATCATCGAGCGGCCACGGGGCGGCAGTCTTATAATCTTGATGGCTGGATGTTGGATGCGGCTACAAATCTGGAAATTTTTCAGAAGGCTGCGTCGGATGCAGATATTTCCATCATTGAATGGAGCGATATGAAACGGAAAAAGAATAACCCTCGGACTGGATCGATGCTGGAAGTAAGAGCGGAAGGCCAATATGAAAAATGTCAGACCGATGCGATTAAAAAAGTGGTGGCTTACAAGCTCAGCGAAGCCATGGAAGAAACAACATGCATGAGATCACGTCTGACTGACAAAAGCTTTCATCGACATGGCCGTTTCAGGAAAGTTTTTCAAGATGCCCTTATCTTCTGTAACCAGGGTGGTGCGAAGATGTTGAGCGATGGTCACATATTCACAATCGTAGGCGGAACAGTTTGACTTGGCCGCCAATGATAAAACCGTCATTGACGGGACTTCGTATTCATGATTAGCGAAAAGGTCTTCTGCTTCTTGTTGAATGGCGAGTGCCTGATTCAATGCCAAGGCCTTCTTTCTCACATACAAAGCCAAGACATTTCTGAATTCACTTCTCCACAATACTGGTGCCACCCATTTTGAATCGACCTGTAAAGTTTTTTCTGCAAGCGAGGTGTAGGTGGTCGTGAGGTACAGATACGCAATGATGTTGGTATCAACAACAATCACGCTCGTCCGCGCTTGATAGCTCGAGCAATGTCTTTTGCAGCGATTTTTCCGGAGCCGATCGTGGCTCGAAGATCCCTGGCTTTTTGAATCCTGTCCTCGGGAAGAATTGGAGTTGGTAGCAACGTTCGCTCAAGACAGGAAATAATTTCACTGTTGATGCTTCGGTAGTGTGCCTGTGCAGCCACCTTAAGTTGTTCGTATAATTCGTGCTTGATATTTTTGACGGTAATAGCTGGCATCGGGCTTACGCTCCTTTTGAGATTCGTGTCACAATAACTTTGCAGAAGTTGGGTCGGCTAATAGTTTCATATTGGTATCATTATGGTATTCAACATACCGGAAGTCAATCATATTCGAATTAAGGCCACGGGGGGGGCGACAACAAGGCTAAATTGTATTTGTATTCACATCTGCATTTTTGCAGCCATCCCCTCTTGGCAAAGAATCTTGTGGAATTTGCGAGACAAACACGCCCACAATCATGACCCATGAAAAGAAGGGGGCATACAAAATCATTCTGCAAAAGTTGCGAAACACCTGTCTTTATCTCAAAATGGTGAAGTCTCATCCAAAACGTGTGAGCGGTGTGGGCAACTCTTTTTTTGTGCCCCCAGCTCTACGTGTTGGTGTCATGAGATTATTCTGACTGATGAACAACGAGAGAGGGTCTTCGATTGAGTCGCGTTCAAAGGTGGCCTGAAGATGGGATGCGAGATGCCCAAGTTATTTTTTAACAGGTCGTAGATGATATGAGCCGAATTTTCTAAGGACATTTATTGACACATAGCGTTGGATGGTTGGTGTAATTTGATCAGAAGGTCAATTGATGAGGATCTCTAAAGTTTATACTAAAACCGGTGATGGCGGTCGTACTCGTCTGGCAGGAGGTCAGGAAATTGAAAAAGATGCGATTCGCGTGGAGGTTTATGGGACCGTTGATGAGTTGAATTCCATTATTGGGTTGGTTCGCGTGTTCAATCAGAAAGAAGGAAATACGGGTGATGCCTCCACTCAGTTGGATGAATATTTGAAATGGATTCAAAATAAGTTATTCGATATTGGAGGATTGCTTGCGACCGCTCCTGGGCAAGAATTTAAGAATATGCCACAAGTGACGGGGCAGGATGTTGTACGATTGGAACAGTGGATTGATCGGTGCCAGGAAGATTTAGCTCCCTTGCAAGAATTCATTTTGCCGGGAGGGGGGCGGGTCTCCGGATTCCTTCATCAGGCTCGTACGGTTTGCCGCCGTGCTGAACGTATGTGTGTTCGCTTAGCCCGGGAGGAATCCATTTCTCCTCAAATCATTCCTTTTTTGAACCGTTTGAGTGACGCGTTTTTTGTGTTGGCACGATGGATTGGACATCATACAGGAGAACCGGAATTTTTATGGGATCGATCAGTTATAGAAAGCTAATTGGCCTGAGTGCGTTGGTTCTTCTTGTCATTGTTGGGTTTGTTTTTTCAAAACCCGCGTCGAAAAGGCTGAATATCCCAAATGACCCCAAGGCTGAGGAGGCGTTGGAATTAGTGCAATCCCATCCAGCTCGGAATGCTCCGACCTTGCAAGATGCGGTCGAGCGATACCTTCGAGAATTGGAAGCCAAGGGGACGCCATTTCATAAGGGGGAATGGCAGGTTGGGGAGGAACAACCGGGAGTGTATGCAGTCAGAATTCTGATTCGGGAAAAAGGCTTCAATCAATGGATTGAACGAGAGTTTGCCTGGCGGGTGATGATGAAGGATCAAACCATTCGTGTCATATCATTAGCGGCGATTCATTTTATGCCCTTTCATGAGTTACCGCCCTTGCCCCATCAAGACCAAATCTCTTAGAGGTCACTTCCCTTTTGCCCCAGGACGGCGTTGCTGTGGTGCTCGAATCCTCACGTATTCCATATACGCTCCGGTTCTGCGCTCCTCGCGCCTTGTCCTGAGCCAAAATTGAAGCAACCTTAGTTGTTATTTTCTTCTAAGTGGAACAGTCCTGCTTCTCAAGCGCAATTTGTATAGTGCCGTCGTTGACTCTCAATGGAAAACACAATACCGCCCAATCATCAACCGGGTTTTTCAGGCATTGTCCGGTTCGAACATTGAATTTCCAGCCATGCCAGGGGCATTGGACAATGTCTCCTTGAAGCGTTCCTTCGCCCAATGGACCACCAGCGTGAGGACAGGTGTTATCCAGCGCAAACAGCTCTCCCTCGACGTTAAACAGCGCGACCCCACGGCCTGTGTCCTCCACTTCTACGGACAGGCAGGATCCAGGGGGGAGGTCGGATAATTTGGCAGCGTCAATATACTTCAACGTGTTCCTGTACATGGATGGTGTCATGACCAAAATAAAATTCTATCAAGGTTGGTATCATGCTGCAAGGGAAACACATGGGTGGCCTGTTGCTTCAATGCCTAGCCGGATGCTATACACACACGCAACCCGATTGCGGTATTGGAACTGATGTGGAGGTCCAGGTAGCTGATGGAAATGACTCTCCTTCTGAATACCACCTATGAACCCTTGCGTGTGGTCAATTGGAAAAAGGCTATTACCTTATTGTGCCAAGATAAGGTCGAAGTCCTTGAATTTTATGAGAGGGATATCCGTGGTGTGACGATTACTTTCAAGCTTCCTTCGGTGATGCGGCTCCTCAAGGTGGTGAAATTCAGGTCCACCCCTCGAGCGGTTAAATTTTCCCGAATCAATATTTTTACGCGTGATAAGTACACGTGCCAATACTGCTGGAAGAAGTTCCGTACTGAGGATTTGACCTTTGATCATGTCGTGCCTATTGCCAGAGGTGGAAAGAAAACCTGGGAAAATATCGCGACTGCCTGTTGGCGGTGCAATAACAAAAAAAGTGGACGGACGCCGGCAGAAGCTCATATGCGCCTGAAAAAGAAGCCAGAGAAACCGCGCTGGAATCCGACGTTGACGATCATGATCGGGATTCGACATGCGCCAAATAGTTGGAGAGATTACTTGTACTGGCATATGGAATTAGACATGGATGATTAGGGCTCGGGCAAGAATACCTTCCCCTGTTTGGGCGTCGATCCATCCCGCCTGGCGGCGTTGCTCGTCCTTTCCATACGAGGAGTATGCGCAGTCCTCGCGCCTTGTCAGACAGGTGTCTCAGCACCCAAACAGGGGAAGTTATTCTTGCGCGAACCCTTAGGGTATCGTTGTCTTCCTTTATGTTCTTGTCTGAGATGTGATTCGGGTGTGTGCCGCTGTGTAATCCTTCCAGTGTGTTTCCTTTTTCCATTGACATGTTAACAGGGATGGTGGTGTGGAGCCGATTGGCTGTTGTGGGTTCAAGAGATACTCAGCGGAATGTCTGGTGTGATGAGAAGGAGTCGTGATGAGTGAGAATGCAGGTTTTCAAATTTCTCTGGATATTCAGGGTCGGTTATGTGTGGTCATTGGCGGGGGTGATGAGGCATTTGAAAGAATATCCCGCTTGTTGGATGCGGGCGCGAAAGTCATCATCGTCACTCCCACCCTCAATACTCCTCTCAAGAAATTAACGGCCTCGGGAAAGATTATACATCGTAGCAGGCATTTTCGATCCACGGATACGCAGGATGCATTTTTAATTCTGAACCTGTTGCGTGAAGATACGGATCTGTCGAAATCACTATTTGACCTTGCTAAAACGGAGCGGTTCTTGGTGTGGTCGATTGATCAATCAAGCCGGTCAACTGTGATGATGCCGGCGGTGGTGGCGCGTGGCGCGCTTCGTATCGCCATTAGTACCAGTGGCGCCTCGCCAGCCTTGGCGAGTGTGTTACGTCAAAATTGCGAAGTCCTCTTTGATGATGAATTCGGACAGTTCCTTGACTGGTTGGGATCGTTACGCGAAGAATTACAGAAGAATGAACCGAAAGAAACGCGACGTCGAGAACGCCTCAAGGACGCTGTTGAGGGATTTAGTGTAACGGGCAAGATCACCTACCCAGCCTTGTGGATTGCGCATAAAGAACAATCAGCCTCCTCTTAGGTTCTGCGCAGAAATAGGTTGAACAAATCAGAAATTCGAATATCGAAATCCCAAACAAAACCGAAATCCAAAACCCGAATGTCTCAAACGAATCGGTAGAGTGGGCGAATTGCCATATTCGATCTTCAACCTAGAAACGGCAGTTGGATCACAAAAGTCCGCGCAAGCTCTTAGGGTCCGTCACGAAATAACCGGTACCATTGAGAGGCCCATCTTTGGCCCGGGGCGGCGTTGCTCCTCGGTCACATAGCCCCCGTCGCGCCTTGCCCCGATCACAAATTTGGGCCTCCCAATTGTACCGGTTATTTCGTGACGGACCCTTAACCAAGAAAACCAAAGGAGAATACCATGAGGGATCCCATAATTATTGCGCAACGCATGCCGTATGTCATGGAAATGAAGCCGGGCACGTATTATTGGTGCCGGTGCGGAAGGTCCCAAACCCAGCCTTTTTGTGATGGATCACACACAGGAACGGAGCATTCGCCAGTGGAAGTCGAGTTAACGAAAAAGAAAAAGGTGGCGTGGTGTGGCTGCAAGCATACGAAAAATCCACCATTTTGCGATGGTACACATTCCCATCTTGAAGAATAACTCCAAAAAGGCAATAATTTTGCTTGCGTCTTCCCTAGGAATTTTAATAAAATTGCTATCCGATGAATTTTCGGACCATATTTTGAAATTGTTTTAAAGTGATCATAAGGAGGGCAGAGCATGAAAAAGACAATTCAAGGACTGCTTGGTGGGGCTTTATTGCTAACCAGTTCGGCCCCAGCGTTGGCCAATGCCCCAGGCGGTGGCTACGAAGGTATCACCGGGTTGTACTATTCGATAATTGGGGCCATTTTGGCTTACGGTTGCTACGACATTTTCTTTAAAAAAGAGTAGCCCACGCCAGATTCCTTTCAAATTGTGATGTTGACTAAAACCCCTTGTTGTTCTGGGGATATATCATCTTGGAGCAACAAGGGGTTTTAGTTCTCGTGACCAATGTACCAAAGACCTTCACAAGGATCCGCCTTTTCTCAATAACGGTTTTATTGCCGTCATCACCGTATCAGCAACCATGTGATATCCCGGAGCCGTTGGGTGAATCCCATCTGCTTGATTGAGTTCGGGTTGCGCGGCGACCCCTTCGAGCAGAAAAGGAATCAATGTAATTTCGTGTTCACGCGCTAATTGCTCAAACATGGACGAAAAGCCCCTGGTATAGTCCAGCCCATAATTCGGAGGGATTTTCATTCCTGCCAACACCACCAACGTTTCTGCCTCCTGAAGTTGCTGTATCATTTCGTCTAAATTGGAATACATACCCGCCAAGGGTTGTCCCCGCATCGCATCGTTCACCCCCAATTCAACAATGACAATGAATGGCCTGCTTTTGAGCACCCAATTCACACGACGCAATCCACCCGCCGTGGTGTCGCCGCTCACCCCTGCATTAATCACTTCATAGTGATACCCTGCCTTATTGAGCCGTTGCTGAAGTTGGGCCGGATACGATTGGTCGGGTGACACCCCAAGACCTGCCGTGAGGCTATTTCCAAATGCGACTATTCTGGGGTAGTCACTTTTGATGTTGGTCTGAGAGGTGGAGGTCGCAGATCCAGAAACCGGTGCGGAATTGGGCGAAGACAGAGACGGAATTTCTGAATCACATCCTCCAAAAACCAAGATAAGCCAAAGCCACAAAATCCACGTCCTGCCTCGTGGCCAACATACAGTTGGAGAATGACGTGGCTGCAGTGGAAGTAAATGAGCCATAAGGTTGCAGGCACCAGAGAATGGGACGAAACCCCGCTTCAAAAAACCCTGCGAGAAAATTAAGGTCAGGAATTTTTTTGAGAGTATCTCAAGGGCACCTCTAAAAAGTTCAAGAACGG
>JADFRB010000083.1 GCA_022561525.1 Nitrospinota bacterium | reverse complement strand
CTAGGTTCAATGATGGCCCGAAGATTGGATGCGAGATGTCCAAGGTATTTTCTCTCAGGTCCTTGCACCGACACGATAATCGGATTGAAGGGATCGGAGATAGCCTTCGTTTCGAGTGATCCCTTGATTGATGTCCATCAATGCAGGCTCACGCTCTAACAAGGCCAAAATATCCGACGTCAGAAACGGGCGATCTTTCTGATACAAGCGATGAAACACTCGCTCCAGAAAATGGAAATCCGATTCTTCGTCAAGCGTCCATCGATGATGGGCAAGATTGTAAAATCGCTCAAATTTTCCCACGCGAAAGAGATCAGGGTGTGCATGAATATAGGGTGTGACGTGCTCACGCTCCGATGCCATCTCGGCTTCCTTCCACGCTCGTTCTAACGCAGAGAACGACATCACCTCACAATCCAGTCCATCAGGGAATCCTCCAGCTAATCCACAAGCATCATAGGCATGGGCCTCATATTCGCTCAGCAATTCATCAATCACTACGGGATCGAGCGCTGGACAATCCGCGGTGATGCGAAGGATCGAAGCCGCCTGATAAAACTTCGCGGCGTGATAATAGCGATCGAGGACATCCTCTTGGCTCCCACGAAAGCATCGAACCCAATGCGCACAACACCACTCCTCAATAACATCGTCTTCCCGCTCAGTTGTCGTGGCGACGACGATCGCACCGATGTTCTGACAGAACCGGAGACGATCCACGACATGCCAGAGAACTGGCCTCCCGATCAGAAATCGCATGACTTTTCCCGGCAAGCGGGTCGAGCCCATCCGAGCCTGCACAATCGCTACAGGACGCTGGCTGGTTGTTTCCATGCTTCCCTCATTTCTTGAAGTGGTCGTAAACCATCGACAGGATCGGCACGCCATTGGCGCTCATCCATCTCACTGGCGGTTGGCACTTTTTCGCCATGCCCATCGGCACCAAAACCACAGCCCAGACTTTGAATCACTGGAGCGATTTCTTCCGGAAGCCAGCAATGCCCAGACTGATATTCTTCACCCTGTTGATCCAAGTCCAAATGAAATTCCACCATCGTGGCGCCCCATCGATGCACCGCGCGATGAATCACCGCGGGATTGACCGTATGGTCTGACCACCCAACCGAACATCCGCACTGTTCGCGGAGAGTTTCGATACAGGAGAGATTGCACTCATCGGGAGCAGCGGGATACCCGGAGACACAGTGCAACACCGTCAGATCGCGACATCCGGCATCGCGCACGAGCCTTGTGGCATGGACCACTTCATCCAGTGTCGCCATCCCCGTGGAGAGCACCATGGGTTTTCCAGTTCGAGCGCAGGCCTTGAGCAAATCGTCCCACAACAACTCGTATGAGGCGACCTTGTAAAAATCAACATACGGTTCGAGTTCTTGGACCGCCTGCAAGTAAAACGGCGTGCACGAAAATTGAATCTCTCGTCGGCGACACCGTTCAGCCAAATGAGGCAGAAAGGCTATCGGCAACTCCCACTGCTCACGTCGGCGATGCGCCTCACTCTGTTCCAACACTTCCGGAGCAAACAACTCGCGAATGGTAAATAACTGAAACTTAACCACAGCACATCCTATGGCGGCGGCTCGATCGATAAAAGCCAAACACCGATCCAAGTCTTGGTGATGATTACTGGAAACTTCAGCGACAAATCGGACAGACATGAGACCCCTCGTTATAGTGAAAAGGATACACGGCAAAGATCCGCGCAAAAATACGTTGAACGGAGTTGTGGCTTTTTACATGCCTTGCACTCGAAATCCGAATATCGAAATCCGAAACACATCCGAAACTCAAAACTCGAATATTTCACACGGGTCAATCCAACGCAAAAGGCGCATGCCCCAACTCCTAGCGTTGTAGTCATTTGATTTTTGGTCATTATGATTTGAGTCGGATTTCGATATTCGAGTTTCGAAATGGTCCAACATATTTCTGCCATTACCTTTCATGACACACCCGTCGGAATCAGGCGGTGACTGACCACAATGCCTTTCACCGCACCAATCACCTGGTCCACTTCTTCATTCTTCAGTGCAGGATAGATTGGCAATGACAGCATATTTTCATAGGCCGACTCCGCATGAGGACAGAGTCCTGGCTCAGTGCCAAATTGTTCTCGATAAAACGGTTGGAGATGTACGGGGATGTAATGCACCTGCGCCCCAATCCCTTGTTCCCGCAATAATGAAAACAAGGTGGCGCGGTCCATACCATAGGCTTCTTCGTTAAGCAGAATCACGTACAAATGGTAGGCATGGGATACATCCGGACGGACCGAAACGGGATGAATCCCAGGAATGGAGGTCCAAGCATCGTCATACTGAGAAGCAATCGCCTGCCGACGCGTGACCCACCCCTGAAGTTTCCGTAGCTGACTCAGCCCCAACGCACATTGAAAATCTGTCAGCCGGTAATTCATGCCCAAACAGGTCATCTGATATTCCCACGTCTGTCTCGCCAACCGTTCTTGATGATCCGTGGTAATGCCATGGTTGCGAAAGATTCGCATCCGGTTGGCATATTCGGGTTGCTGCGTGACCACCATTCCACCTTCGCCTGTGGTCATGGCCTTCACCGGATGAAAACTAAAGATCGTGAGGTCAGCCAACGAACCCACAGGACGACCATTCAGCGACGCCCCTAAGGCATGGCAGGCATCAGCCATGAGGACCAACCCATGTCGATTCGCAATATGACGAAGCGCATGGTAGTCACATGGTTGTCCCGCATAATCCACCGCAAGGATAGCCTTGGTTCGAGGAGTCACTTTCTCTTCAACGGCTTGAGGATCGAGTAACAGAGTCTCGGGATCGACATCGGCAAACACCGGCACACCCCCACACATCACAATGGCATTGGCGGTAGCCACGAATGTGAGCGGCGGGAGAATGACTTCATCTCCCGGTTGCAATCCAATGGCATGTATCGCGCAATGAAGCGCAGCGGTTCCATTGGAAACAGCAACAGCCTCTGGTGCATCTACCGTATGGGCCACCGCCTGTTCGAACTCGACAAGTGTCGGCCCCGTGGTCAACCAATCCGATTGTAAGACGTCCACCACCGCGGCAATGTCACCTTCGTCTATACTGTGTCGTCCGTAGGGAATCATTGTCCTCAGGGGACTGTTGAAAAAGTCCGCCAGCGGCGTTCTCGGGACATGGTCGTGCTCACGTACTGTGAGTACGCTCCGCGCGCCAAAGTCCCTGCGGCCTTGCTGGACGAGCCTTTTTGAACAGCCCCTCTTCCTATTAAAAATTCATTAAGTGAATCACTTAGCATTAGCAATTGAGAATTTTGAATTATTCAACCGTTCCGTTAGATTTTTGCATACACCACCAACCCGCGAGACTTCTTGGTCGCTAAGGTTCCCGTACTAAACCCATTTTGCACTAAGAGATTTCTTAGTTCGGGAACGGACAGCCAGTGGGTGTTGTTGTCACTGCTGTACCGGAAGCCTTCGGGAAGGGATCGGCGTCTTCCCGCAGTCCCTTCGCGTGCCCGCCCCTGCCACGATTGATATTCAGGAAGAATCGTAAACAAATCGTCATATTCCATCGCATGCCGACTCTCATCTTCAGTCAACAGGACTTCGTGAAGCTTTTCTCCCGGCCGAAGCCCTATATATTGGATGGAACAGTCCGGCGCCATAGCCTCAACCAAATCCAAAATCCTAATACTGGGGATTTTGGGCACGAAGATTTCTCCACCACGGGCAAGTGTGAGGGAGCGCAACACAAACCAGGCTGCTTGATCCAATGTCAGCCAGAACCGCGTCATCCGCTTATCCGTCACCGTGACCTTGCCTTGGCTCCGTTGAGACTCGAAGATTGGCACCACACTGCCACGGCTTCCCAGTACATTTCCATAGCGAACACAGCTCATCCGGGTGGGCCGCGTACCAGCATAACTATTCCCCTGAATAATAATACGTTCGGCGCAGAGCTTTGTGGCGCCATAGAGGTTAATCGGATTCACCGCTTTATCCGTACTCAGGGCCAAAATTTGTTGCACATGTTGATCAATCGCCGCATCAATGAGATTTTGGGCGCCGAGCACGTTCGTCCGTACCGCTTCAAACGGATTGTATTCGCAGATCGGGACTTGTTTCATCGCGGCGGCGTGAATAATCACGTTTGCCCCCTGCACCGCTCGTTCCACTCGACTCGCATCCCGCACATCGCCAATAAAGAACCGAATCCGATCATCAGTGAACTGGCGAGCCATATCGTGCTGTTTCAACTCGTCGCGGCTAAAGATCCTCAGGGCTTTAAACGAAAAGTGCTCGACCAAGATCTTGGTCAACCGTTGACCAAATGACCCTGTCCCTCCCGTTAACAAAATGGTCTTGCCCTGAAGATTTCGCTGGATGAGACTCGATAAATTTTTGGCCATGCAGAGACACTCCTTCCTGAGGCAACAGGTTCTCTTGGTGATACCTTCCAATATCCGTGCCACGCTTTTTCTGTTGGTTTTGTGAGGTTCGTTGTCAGACTTGACGCCATTCGAGCATCAAACGGTGAATATATTGACGGGCAGAGGCGCTCACCCACGACCCAGGGCCAGGATGTTCCACTCCAACGGGATAGGAAAAATTGACCGGGAGGCAAATTAGTCACGAGTCGCTGGTGACTGTAGGTTCATTTTTTTCGTGCGACGAGAGACGAGCAACGGGACTAGGGATTCGAAGAATCATTGGAAGTTTGCGGAAGGATATGTATGGTCAGATCTGGCACATGCGTCGGATCAGCAGCCATCGCCGCGAGGTTTTCCTGGCGAACTGCTTGATACAATTCTTCCCGTAGCACACGCATGTTTTTCGGGCACTCGATCCCGAGTCTCACCTGATTGCCTCTCAACTGGACAAGCACTATTCGAATATCGTCTCCGAGACGAATTCCTTCGCCTTCTTTGCGAGTCAGAATTAACATGCTGCCCTCCTTGGCAGACTGAGATCAAAATCAAATAATGGTCTTCAGCACACGATTACGTATTCACCGCGGCTTGAACAGGCTTTTCCGCCTCTGGCTTAACCTCGACTTGTCCTGGGATTAACGGATATCGAATGGGAAATGACTCGTTGAGAATGATTTGTTTTCCCCGATTCCGCGTGGCATTGATCACCAGAGGCCCTTGCAAATTCACGGTGGCTTTTTCAGGTTCGTCCGGCGGAACGGTCACGATCGATAATACCACCACATCATCCCCCTCTTGGAACTCGATGTCATGCAAGGCATCATCCTGAATCTGGATATGATAATCCGGCTTGATTAACCCAGGCTGTACCACCACAAAAGCTATATTCCCGTCATCGAGAGATTGCAGCCATTCATACCCTAGCCCTCGTTCCCCCCCAAGCAAGGAAAACCGGGTATGTTGGCTAAACCCGATCAATCCGGCTTGGAACGTGAGCACATTTTCGTCCGGGATCTCCAAAGGACCGAATCGACTCGTCACAATTTCCATAGCGTCACTCACTTTTCAAGAAGTTAGATTCCTTCCCTCATACCGGACAGGGCATACGGAGCATTTTCCCGATCGTTCGCGCACACCTTCTTGAGGGCCTGAGACAAATCCTCAACATCAAAAGGCTTTTGCACAAACCCTGCCAAACCATCGTCGATTAGCTGTTGAACGGAAAAAAATTTCTCAGCCCCACTGGTAAACACCACTTTCACGGAAGGGTTAATCGCCCGAAGTCCTTGGAAACAATCTTCCCCACTCATCGACGGCATGGATAGATCCAACACAATCAAGTCAATCTCGTCGGGATGTTCTCGATACCGTTCAATCGCCTCTTCACCACTGGGAACAACCCGCGGCTCGCATTCAAAGAGTCGCAACATTTCCACTGTGGTTTCCGCGACGAGGGGCTCATCATCCACAACAAGAATTCTTGGATTGGGCCTCCCCAACACAGTGGGCAAGTGGATCAGATCAGACTGAGTCTGTTGGTCTTGTGGAAAATAGAGGTGAAAGGACGTACCGTGATTGACCTCGCTGGACATGGTGATTCGACCACCATGCGCTTCCACGATCTCTTTGACGATGGCTAACCCCATTCCCGATCCCTTCGTAGAAGGTTTGGTTGAAAAAAATGGCTCAAACACAGCCTGTCGGAGTTCATCCGGGATACCACATCCTGAGTCCGTCACACGAATTTCTAAAAAGGGATGTCCTTGAAGAGGGAAGGCCTGGAGACCAGTGAGGTCTCCTTGTACATGGGACACCGTGGCAATCGTGACCGTTCCCCCTTCCGGCATGGCATCACAGGCGTTCACGATAAGGTTTAACAAGACCTGATGCAGTTGCCGGGCATTCCCCTTGATCCAGGAATCTCGAGCCTCAAATTCTCTGGTAATCTGAATTCCATTGGTCCGATCGCCAGAGAGGAGGGCAAGCACTTCTTCAATCGTGTCATGCACGTTGAGAGACGATCGACGTTCGTTCTCTCGCCGTGCCGTACCAAGAAGTTGTGCCGTCAGCTCTTGTCCGCGATGAACCGCTTGACGAATGACTTCCACAGGTTGTTGGATCGAAGCATCCGTGGATCCTTTATGCGCGAGGAGACTGGCATGCCCCTGAATGGCCGTCAGAATATTATTGACATCATGGGCAATGCCTCCCGCCAGCTTTCCGACTGACTCCAGTTCTTGTAATTGCTCCACCTGCTCCTGTAATCTCTGCACTTCAGTTCGGAGAAAAACCAGTTCTTGTACGTTTTTCGCCACAAGAATACACCTGACTCCATCGTTCCAACACACCGGATAGCCAGAGACCAGCACCTCTATGGTCGCACCCCCTCGAGTCCGAAACCGAGTCTCCCGGTGTTGCCCAGGACCCTGCACGGAAGAAAGCCAATTCAACGGTCCAGAGGGTTCAAGCATCGTCAACGTATGTCCACGGATTTCTTGAACCGGCCAATCGAGGACTCGACTCCCATAGGCATTGATATCAACAATCACGCCCTCATCGTCGGTCAGGATCACGAAGTTGTCTGGGTTCTGGGTGAGTTTCCGGGCCAATTCCGCGTCCTTGACGACCACCTGCCGCTTGTCGGCCGGGTTGTACGACGCGTCGTGCTGCCGCGTATCAACCGGCTGTCCGCCGATGACCAGCGGATAGTGAGCACCGAGCTTCGATTTAACCTCCGCCAGCGCCGCCGACATCGCCTGCCGGTTGGCCTCTTTCGAGAAGTCAATCGGCGGTTCATTCTGAAAACCGCCGGCGATCTCCTCTTCGGGCGGCGTCGAGCGGGCCAATTCATCGATCGGGTTCATCAGTAGGATCTCCGGCGCCACTTGCTCAGCAAAGCTGGCGCGTAAGAAAGAGTCGTTGGACGTGTTTTCCAAGAGCCGGCGAACCAGGTAGGCCATGCCGGGAATCAATTCGCCGTAAGGCATGTAAATCCGCAGCCGGTGTCCCCGGTCGACCAGCACCTGCTTTTCCGCATCGCCCATGCCGTAGAGCATTTGCAGCTCGTAACCGTGCTGCGCAATCTCGAAATGCTCGGCCGCGG
>JADFRB010000082.1 GCA_022561525.1 Nitrospinota bacterium | reverse complement strand
GATCCCGTACCCGCAGCGAGTAAAAGAGCAGTCGTGATTTTTGTTTGATGAGTGCCATTTCTGGCATGGGTCATCGTTGGGTCTCCCGTAATATGGGATAGCGTGGATCAGAGATACTCCATTCGTTGGTGTCCGTGACGATAGACATTGTGATCTTTCACATCTCTGCGTTTCCTATTATGAAGCCCTCAAACTGAGGGTTTTATGAGAACTGGACGGTTTTTAATGACCATTACTGGCCGGTTTTGAAACGACCGATGACCCACGTTTTGCTATTGAATGGTGGATTGGGTTTCAGCCTCCTGAACGGATTCCCTTACTAAACGCCCCAGCAGAGGATTTTCATAGGTTATTTTCAGTACCAGACTTCTCATTTTTTTTGAGAGCCGTTGATACCCCCAAACACAACGCCGTTTGCTTTCTTCCCATCCTTCACGTTCAAAATATAAAGGCAAATTCACATCAAAATAAGAAATACTATCCACGTCCTTAAGGAGATTTGAACGAATCTCTCCTCCTACTTCATGAACTGTCACCAATCGACAGGTTTCATCGATAATGGTTTCAGATATTTGATACTCACATAATATTTCTCGCAATATTTTTGAAGAATTTTCAGCATGCACTTTTTTAAATTCATCATAATCATCAAAATCAGAGCGACGCACTTTTCTTTCTGTGATCGCCCGTTCAATATCATGGCCTAAGGCTGAAATCTGCAATGCTTGATCTGCATCGGGTTGGATTTTCAACAGCCATTCAAGGGTGTTTTCAGCATGTCGTAAATCTTCCTCAACTTCAGAACCCGATATGACGGATAAAATTTTCTTTTTCGCACAATCAATTTTATTCATCATTGTCCCGACAAATAACAAGTCGTCTTAATGTTTCAACATTCATAACGGCAGCAATTATCACCAAGGTGATAGTAATCTGATTGAAAAGAGCCCCTAGAAAAATTAAAAAAATTCGAATATCCCGACCAATTCGAATCCCTCCAAATTTATCAATTCGGTTTTTCATCATATTGTCAAACTTATCAGCAGAGTAGCTCAGCATGAAGGAACCGATGATCGCCAGGAACCCTATCCACAAAATATTTTCATTTGCTTTAGCCTGAAACTCATACCAAGTAAGACCAAATAGCAAAAAAGCATCTGCATAACGATCCAAAACAGCGTCCAACCAGGCTCCATACTGACTACTTTGAAACTTGAGTCGGGCCACCTCACCATCGCAGCCATCAACGACGGAAGCAAACTGTGCCAGAAAACCTCCCAGAATAAGCTCGGGCCTCCCTCCGATGAAAAATAGTCCTGCGCCAACCAACGAAACAAAAAATGAAAAAATTGAAATCTGATTGGGTGTGATGCGGGTACGGACGAGAAATCTTGACATAGCAATCGACAAGGGCCGATTCAAATAACGGGCAACAGGTCCATCATTGTGTTTTTCTGTACGTAAATTTTTTAAAAGGACATTTTCCGCCTTTCTAAACGCTTTGGGATCATCCACATCTATCCAGAAATTATCTCCAATGCTGACGATTCGGGCAGAGTTTTCATGAGCCAACATCTGAACCGCTCCAGATAGTGTGGTGTTGTTTTCAGATGCTGAGGAATGTTCTATGGCTTGAAAAAGAGCCGGTGTGCATCTGAAAATTCCTGTATCAAAGCCGTTGAATTTATTTATGTTTTTGCCAATGCCGTTTATTTTCCCTTCATCAAATTCAACACGAGTCACATCGTCCATATCGATTAAGCCATTCTCAAGATTCTCATCAACGCCTAATACAATTTCACCTTCTTCCAGGCGATATTCAGCTAATCGACGGATGATATCGGGTTCAAAGAGATGGTCTGCCATCAGCAGATAAAAAGGCTCTTTCAGATATTCTTTAGCTTTTAGAACAGACCAGCCGTTCTCTTTTTCCCAGTCTTCGTTAGGGATGACCGTGATGGGAATACCCAGGCGTTCGGACAAGGAATTTAAAAACTTGCGGACACGCTCTCCTTCGTAGCCAACAACCACGTAAAAATCATAGGCTCCAGCTTCCATAGCGGAGCGTATGACTCTCTCAATTAAAGGGATCCCTAGTACGGGGATAAGTGGTTTACAATCAAACTTTGACTGTAGCCTGCTTCCCTTTCCAGCGGCTATTATGAGACATTTCACGTAATTGTTCGGTCCCTCCTTTAATAAATTCTTCCATCATCGAATACGCTTTATCATCAGGAAACTGAACGGGAGGGTGTTTGCAAAAATAGGCAGATGGAGCCTCGAGGATCCCTACTTGTTTCCGGTCAAGAGCCAATTTTGCACAGCGTATCGTGTCTATGGCCACACCGGCTGAATTTGGAGAATCTTCCACTGAAAGACGCATTTCCAGATTCATTGGAACATCTCCGAAAAGCCTTCCTTCTATTCGTATAAAGCAAATTTTATTGTCTTTTTGCCAAGGGACATAATCACTGGGACCGATATGAACATTGTCATCACTCAAACGCGTTTCCATGGCCGATTGTACGGCTTCTGTTTTTGATATTTTTTTGGAAATCAAACGATCTCTATTCAACATATTCAGGAAATCGGTATTGCCCCCAGTATTTAACTGATACGTACGATCTATTTTAACTCCTCTCTTTTTGAAAATGTCTGACAATACCCTATGAGTGATCGTCGCACCCAATTGAGATTTAATATCGTCTCCAATAAGGGGAAGATTCTTCTCTTTAAATCGGTTTGCCCAAATAGGATCGCTGGCAATAAAAACAGGAATATTATTCACTAAAGCAACTCCGGCTTCGAGGGCGCACTCAACGTAAAAATGAGTAGCCTTTTCGGAACCGACTGGCAAATAGTTGACAAGAATATCTGTTTTTGAATCCTTGAGGATCTGAACGACTTCTTCCTTTGTAGGTTCTTTTTCATTGGAAACCACAAAAGTTTCATCCTCCGGATAATATTTCATATGATCTGAAAAGCCATCGAGGATTTTCCCCATGTGAACAGAAACACCCGCAGACGGAATATCCGGGCAAAAAATCGTGGTGCAGTTAGGTTTTTCAAATATGGCGGCGTTGACATCCTGATTGATTTTTCTTTTGTTGATATCGAAAGCCGCGACTACCTTGATATCCCAGGGCTTATAGCCTCCGATATCCCAATGAAGAATGCCGATGGCTTCCTCGGCTGTTTTATTCCGATAATAATACAGCCCTTGAATAAGAGAGCTGGCGCAATTTCCAAGACCAATGATTGCAATTTTTACTTTACTCATATTTTGCCTTTCTTTAAAGACCCAAGAAGTACTGATTCCTGGCGTAAATTTCTATAAGAAGGATTCGGGTGAGGGATTTCTTCCCTGACCCGGAATGTTTTCGGAGGCGAATTCAACCCATACGTGCACCACTGGGTTGAAATTGAATGTTTACTCGAGTCAGCTTCACAGCTTTGGGCTTTTCCGTGTGCTGCAGATCCACCTTGTGCTGGGCTTGTTGGTAGCGATAGCCTTTCAGGCAGGTGTTCCACGTCAATTCTCGACTCAGGGTGGTGTGGGACCGCCCCATGCCTTTCACAATTTCACGAATGGATGTGTTTTGCTTTCGCATCGTGTACAGGTGGTAGCGTTTGGCCTCGGTCAGTTGAGTATCACTCCGTTTCATCTAGATCCGCCTCCTTATGGGCCAGAGAATATGCCATCTGGCCAACCAAAGGAGGTGGGACCCAGATTATGTGAATCCAAGTTCAATGAATGGATTTTTCTTGAGGAAAATCCTATTATGCTCTATCCCAGTTCGGCTATCATTTTCTGGTAAGCCAGCGTGATGGTCGGCTTTATGCACCAGCCAAGTCAGACTCGAAAGTTATTCTGAGCTTGTAAAGATCTAACGTTAAGATGAGATGCCGGCGAAGGAGGTCAGTGAGAAAGGCCTTTTAGCTTCATCTGCGCTTTTTCATCTTAAATGGCGACCATGGGATTGGTCAGCGTGACCTTCCTCTTTACCACATTATATTTATACGTTACAAAGATGATGAAAAATAAGGGGTTTTTCTTGATTTCAGGCTGCCCGCCACTGGAGAATGGGGAATAAGGGTGGGGTAATGCCTTCTTAACAGGCCCTTAGTAGGTGTTCTATTTTTGGTTGAGGATACCACCGACGTGGGCGCTGGCTTCTTTGACCAAGATTCCTATTTTTGAATGGGAAGGTTCAAAGTCAATCGGAAAATGATGGTGCCTGAGCCGCTGTGTGGTAATTGGGCCAATCGAGGCGACCATGGTTTTTCCAAGAGCGTGACGAAAGGGTTCGAGTTCGTTGGTTGTGTGGAGCATTTCCACGACATGATCGACTTGTGCCGCGCTGGTGAATAGTACCACCGCTACGTTTCCGTCCAAAATGTTCCGGAGAGTATGTTTAAGAGGCTCCACATTATCAGGAAGAGCCCATCGGTACACAGGCACATTCGTGACTTGGGCTCCACGCTTCGTTAACCCTTCCACAAGGTCCTTGTTGGGTACCCCGTATTCTTGAATGGCGATCTGTAGTCCGGAGAGTCCCGCAGGTTTGAATGTGTCCAGTGTTTGGAGGATATCCTTCCAGGTATTGGGTTCAGGGACCACGAGGTGAGGTTTGAGTCCCAATTCCTTTAAGGCTGCAATGGGTTTGGGTCCACGGGCGACGAGTGTTGTCCGAGTTAAGGCATGTATGATGGCTTCCAAAGAGAACCGTGTTTTCCACACGTCCACTAAGGTCCTTGTCCCAACGCCGGTGAGCAGAATCAGGATGTCAATGGATCCCGCCATCAGGTGATCAGCGAAGTCCAGCGCTTTCGGATTGTTTTCCAAGGGAATCTCTTGCATGGAGGGCCCCACCAGGGGTGTGCCTCCATGGCGTGAAATAAGTGTGGCCATGTGATCAGCCATGCGGCTTTCGAAGGCCGCGACGGTTCTTCCAGCGAATCCAGTGGGTTGGGCCGAGTCGGATTGGATGGTCATGGATTAAGGCAACCATTTTGGCGAAAGGGTTTGAGATCACGCGATCGATTTCTGTGGGATCGATGGTATCACAAAGCAGGAGCAGTCCAAAATTTGAGTCTTGTCGTAAGGAGAGAATTTCACGAGTATTTGTTAGGTTGCTCCATACATTGGGCATGGCTAATATGGTGACACCTGAATGTCTGGAACATGATTATGACCGACCACGACCACCGAAATATTCCCTCGACACAAGGTCTACGCCATGTGGCGTTGAATGTCTCGAACCTGGACCAATCCAAAACGTTTTATCAAACCTGGTTTGGAATGGACATTGTGTGGGAACCAGATGCCGAAAATGTGTATATGAGTTCGGGTGTCGATAACCTTGCTCTTCACCAAATTCCCAGTGGTGACCTTCACGAACATCGACCGGGCCACGGACAGTTTTTGGATCACTTGGGGTTTTTGATGGAGACCCCAGAGAGGGTGGATCAACTGTATAAGCAGGTGGTGAAAGAGGGGGTAACAATTGTGCATCATCCGAAACAACACCGGGATGGCAGTTATTCTTTTTATCTTGCCGATCCTGATCACATAGTCATCCAAATTATTTATGAACCAACGATTAGCGCGATTCGTTTTTCGTCATAGGAGATGTTGAAAAAGGGCGTCAGCCTTCGCCAAGGCTATGGCAGACAAGCCAGCGGCGTTCCCTGCCTCCGCCGGAGCGGCTTCGCGCAGGCAGGTCGGCCCTTTGTCGTGCTCACGTACTAACCGTACGCTCCGCGCGCCAAAGCGCCTATAGCCTTTCCTTCGACAGACTCAGGACAGGTTTTGAACATCCCATGTGCTCTTAGCGGTCAATACACTAATTTTGCACCACCTCAATAAGAAAATGTTCTTGTGACGATGGCTATTTTGGATCAATTCGGCTCGAATCAATTTGTGGGATTGCAACCGTGGGTGTGGGTGCAATTGGAAAGCTCGGAGCCACCAGGTCCGTTTCCGTTTATGGGTGGAGTTGATCCTGAGGTTGTCGCAAGTCTCCATGAGGTGCATAGCATTCTCATGAGTTCTGTGGAAACCGCGATTAGTGATGTCTTTGCTCGACGTACTACAGTGGATGATACCCAAATTCGTGGGCGCCTTGAGGATGCGTACGCGGAAGTTGTACAAACGCGCCCGCGGCTCCAGGCTCACATCCGTTGCGGGCGAAATCCTGATGGCACGTTTCTTTGGGAATTTCCTCAAGATCGTGATAAATCCGCAGTCATGAATTATTCCGGGTTGCGAATTTTCAATGCGGTCACGCACCAAACCATACCGTTTGGGTTTGATCGTCCGCTTTCACCGGTGGTGGGAAAGCTGTTGGGATTTTTGAATGGGACGCGAACCGTGGCGGAAATTCGCACCATCGCCACGGCCTCTGGTCGCGAGATTGCACAACATTTGACCAACCTCGTGCAGCAGCTTTCCACGCATGCATGTCTGACGGTGTCGAACACATCTTCAGTTCGAACCCATTGGTTGGATGCCACGCGAGATCAAGACATGGTGCACTTGGGTCATGCCGCATTGATGTACCGACAGCAGAATCACTTTCTCTGGTTTGATCCTTGGCTGATGCCTTGGTTTGCCGAATCCCCGGTCCCCTCACTGTGGCCGTCCTTGTTGCCACAGCCAGCAGCGGTGTTCTTGACTCATGACCACGATGACCATGTAGATCCCCGGACATTGCTGCATCTACCTAAGGATGTGCCCATCATCGTGCCAAGCCGGAAAAACCGGCAGGCCTTGTATTTTGATTATCTCTCCCTCATGCGAGAACTCGGGTTCACGAATGTCATTGAGTTGGCCCATGGGGAAATTTGGAAATTTGAAGGTGGGCAAGTGGTGTCGGTCCCGTTTTTCGGTGAGGACCCTTGCGATCTGGCGCTTCCCCGAAATTGTTATTTAATCAGTGATCGAGGCCACAATACGTTAGTCCATGCGGATAGCGGGCCAACGAACGATGGCAAATCCGCCCTACACGATAGGGTCATGACTCAACTTGTCGAACAATATGGTCCCATTATGACCGTCTATGCCTCCCAACAACAGTTGAAAGAAATTCGTTCCTACACGGCTCATGCGAGTTTATCTCATCCCGGCCGGTGGTTAGAGGTGGGAGAAAACGGCTTTCTGACGAATCAATATCTTTCGGATATAGTGGCCCAAGCCCAAGCCAAACTTTTTGTTTCCTATGCCACAGGTGGCGCGGATTGGTATCCCGATCATCTGTCGTTCATGTTTAGTCATCGAAACCCGGCACGAACCGCGTTAATCACAGCCCATTGGGATACGCCAGAATCACTCAAAGATGGGCTAGCTCCACTAGGGTGTCATTACCACCATGGCCAGGCATTAGATATCGTTCGAGTCCATGACAACGGTCAGGTAAAAGTTCACGCATGCGCGGACACATTAGCCCCGCCAGTACTCTACCAACTCGATCACCAGTTGCCGTCGAATCTGACGGGCGCTCCACGGTAGCCGAATGCTCTGTGTTCTTTCGATGTTCAAATTGACCTGGGTTCTTGATGTTCGGTCTTTTAATGTGATACGA
>JADFRB010000081.1 GCA_022561525.1 Nitrospinota bacterium | reverse complement strand
CCGCCCGCCGTGCAGGCCATGAATCATCGCCCCCGGAAATGCTTAGGGTTTCACACGCCTTGGGAAGTGTTCACGCAACTCACTCACTCAAGGGCACCTCTAAAAACCAGGCATTTTTTGTGAGGGCAAGGAAGCCGCGCGCGGAAAACCGGAGTGTATGGGCGAATACATGAGGATTTGAGCACGCGGCTGACGCCGCCATCACGGAAAAGGACGGTTTTTAGAGGTGCCCTCAAATATTCAATTGAAAACCTGTGGTGCACGTATGGGTTGAATTCGCCAAAAGCAGAAATTATCCTTCCAAAGTGGGGCCTGGCCGATATGTGGAGTAAACGGGCGATCTTCACAGGTAGGGCACACCCTAATCGAGAGGTAGAAGAAAATAGGGAAGAAAAACCAAAAGGGGAGACGGAATGCGAAATATTGGCTACTAACGGTGTGCGCATTCAGCAGCGAAATCTTCTCTTCAGTTTCCCCAATTCTCTACAACGGACCACCTGTTTTCCAGTGACTTCCCAGATAGCGGGTAGTCATCCGTTCCTTCCCAGAATTCCTTCTTTAACAAAGAATTGTGCCACTTAAAAATACCTTGCTGGGAGGCCGGATTTTTGACCCTACCGGAACAAACCCGAAGAAAAGGGATGAATTATGTGTAATCATTCCTAACCAAACGCAACGGTAAGCGAAAACTGTTCCACAGGAAACGAACAAATGCCGTGTAATCTATCCCGAAAGGCAGAGGAGAAGTTCGGATTATTCTTTTTGTGTATATCGGCGAAGGCCTGTACCTGTGGCATAATCCAACGCCGCTAATGTGGTGCGGATTCCATAGCGGGACATCGCCAGTGTGGTTTCGGCCTGGGTCACGGCCACTTCGGCCTGGGTCAGTTCTACAATAGATCCGAGGCCCAATCGTAAGCGTTGGCGGGAAAGATCAAGTGCCGTCCGTGCGGTCCGTACCTGGGCTTGGGCTACATCCACTTTCCGCACGAGGGCTTCATGGGTATGATAAGCGGAGGCCACTTGAAGCTCGACTTCCTGGATCAGTTCCCGAAAGCGAGCTTGGGTTTCATGCTGGATAGCCTGCGCTTCACGAATCTCACTTTCGATTCGTCCTCCTGTGAACAGGGGAATGGAAAGCGATCCAAACGCACCGTACCACCACTTGCCATTTCTGTCGCTAATGGCGGACTGTCCCGTACTGGCGCTGATGTTGAGCGAGGGAAACGCCTGCCGTTGAGCGCTGAGCATGGCGGCCCGCTTGCTTTCGATACGCATACGCACCGCTTCGAGTTCAGGCCGTTGTCGTCTGGCTTCCTCCTTCAATTGGGCCAAGCTCGGCAGGGGTCCGTCCGATTGGCCCGGATCTTCCAGGGAATAGTTGGCCTTGCCTTCCAGCCCCATCGCGTTGTTCAACTGCTGTAAGGCGACCTTGGAATCAGCCCGAGCCTGGAGTTCGAGAAATTGGGCATTTTTGACTTCCACTTCGGCCAGCGACACATCGATTTTCGACCGCTTGCCCCGTTGGGACAAGAGGGTGACCAGCCTCAAAATCAGGCTCCGCTCTCGAACGGCTTGCTCGGCGATAGTGACCAGTTCTCTGTGATTCAAGGCGGCGAAATAGGCTTCTTCCACCTTGAGAATCGTGAAGCCCTGATCGGCCCGGAGATCGTGTTCCCGCGACTCGGCCGTGAGTTCCTTGGCCTTGATCCGATGCGACGTTCGGCCGAAATCGTAAATAAGCTGATTCACGATGGCACCAACTGTCACCTGATTGCTGTTGGGGTTTTCAATAATCGCCCCGGACGTGAAGGATGTGTTGGATCGAGCCGACCCGCTGGTCCCGTTCAGAATAGACCAGAGCTGCGGGTACAAGACGGAAGTCGCCTGATCGGTTTGGGCTTGTGCCGCCAGCATACGATATTGGGCTTGTTCAAGCCGGGGATGGCGTTCAAGGGCGGTGGCAATGGCCTCTTGAAATGTGAGTCTGGGCGGTTCCACGCCTTTCGACTCCGGTACCGTCCCGAGAGTCAACGTCAGAATCACTGCGGTCAGGAATAGAGGTTTGCGATGGGTATGAGCGTTCATGAGTCAATTCTCCACCATAGTTCTTGAATGTGGCGGCAAGGAACCGCCGTCGACTCTCTCACCACTAGCCACTCATCACAAACCACTCATCATGTGAATGGTTCATGCGGCTTTCTCCGTTAATTTGTGCCTTCCCGTACCGTGACCCGATCGCCAGGACGAATCCGCTGATGGTCCTGGAGGATAATGCGTTCTTCTCCGGTAAGCCCCTCTGTGATTTCAACCCATCGTTCATCCTCGTACCCCGTTTGTACGACTACGGCTTTGACCCGTTCATTGTCCACGACTAGGAGCTCACGAGTGGTCGGTGTTTTCAGGACGGCCTGCCGGGGAAGGACCAAACGATTATCCATGGTTTGTAGGGTAAAGGTGACATGCGCATACATGCCGGGATAGAGGACATGATCGGGGTTGCTGACTTCGATTTCCGTGGGCATGGTTCGCGTGTCGGGATTGAGGGCGTGGGCATAGCGGGTAACCCTGCCGGTCCACTCTTTTCCGCTCCATGCGTCGACGGTGATGGACACGGGCGTGGTCTGGGTTATCCAGGCCACGTCGGATTCTGGTATGGCTACGATGATCCGGACTCGGTCCAGGTCCATGATGGTGACGAGGGGCATCCCGTTGGCTTGCGAGGTGGTCCCTGCTTGAATCAATGCCCCGGGATGGACGTAGCGTGTGGTGACCACGCCATCAAATGGTGCACGAATGGTTGCATAGGCCATCATAATGCTGAGTTCGTCCAGGGAGTCTTTGGCCATCTCGAACTCCGTCTGGCCCAGTTCGACTTCCTCGAGCGCGATTAAGTCCGGGTTTTCCCGGTGAATGTCTGCCAGTCTTTGATAAATCCGGCGCTTCATGATCATGTCGGATTCGAGGCGGTGGTATTCTCGATCCATTTCCGGAATTTCCAATTGGGCCAAGGGCTCGTGAGCCTTCACCCAATCGCCCCGGTCCACGTGGATCGCTTTCAAATAGCCGGACACTTTGGCATGAACCGATACTTCTTGGAGTGGTTTGATATCGCCCGGGAGCGTGAGGGTTCTCGTGAGATCCTCACGGTGCGCTCTGACCACGATGACCGACTCGATGGTCTCGGCGGGCGCTGACACCGAGACCTCGGAGGATCGGCTGGATAGCACGGCGGCCGCGCCGAAAGCGACCATTACGCCCAGGATGCTCAGTACGAGTGTTCTGGTGGATTTCATTCGAAAGACGAGGCCTCCTCTGGCCGATGAGGTTGACCACCAATCAGACTATACAGTACGGGCACGACGAGCAGTGTGAGCAGCGTCGAGACCGTAAGCCCCCCGACCACGGCGCGAGCCAGAGGAATGTTGGCCTCGGCCCCTTGGCCGAAGCCGATGGCCATGGGCAGCAGGGCTAAAATCGCCGCCAAGGAGGTCATAAGAATGGGCCGGAGACGGATCGTCGCCGCCTGAACAATTGCCTCACTGCGGACGACGCCTTCGGCTTCCCGCTGCTTGGCGAACTCGATCAACAGGATGCCATGCGAGACGGCAATGCCCACAATAAAGATCGTGCCCAGAAAGGATTGTATGTTAAACGTGGTTCCCGTGAGAAGCAGGATGCCGATCACCCCCATCAGTCCCATGGGCACCGAGAGAATAATCACGAGCGGATCGCGAAATGAGCGGAACTGGGCGAGGAGCACGAGATAGACGAGTACGACGGCTAAGAGAAATCCCATACCCAGCTCCTGGAACGACTCCAGCATACTGGCATATTCCCCTCGGACCCGCACAAAATAGCCGGACGGGAGAGACGGCTGAATGTCTCGCTCAATTTTTTCCTTGACCTCTTGTGTCAATCCACCAATGTCCCGTCCTTCGACATTGGCATACACATCGATCACGCGGGTCACATTCAGATGGTTCACTTCGGCGGGCGCTTCACGGAAATTGAACCGTGCGATATTCCGAAGTAGAATAGCCTGGTCCTGTCCGTCTCCCGTCACGGGAATATCCTGAAGGGTTTGAATCGAATCAATTGCCTCATCGCGGTATTGGGCTCCCACGAAATAGTGATTGCCGTTTTTGGGATCGATCCAGAACGCCGGATCGAAGTTCACACTGGAATTCAGACTGGCGATCACGTTTTTCACGACATGTTCGGCTGTCAGGCCTAAACGAGCAATCTTGGTCCGGTCCAGTTCGATCTCGATTTGAGGATAATCCAGTTTCTGCTGAATGCGCACATCCTTGGCACCCGGCACCGTGCTAATGAGGCGTCGAATTTTTTCTCCAATCTCGTGCGCGACATGAAGATCGTTGCCTTCCACTTGTACATTAATGGGGGAGGGCAAGCCGAAATTCAGGGCCGCCGTGATCAGGCCGCCCGTTTCGAACGCAAATTGGGCGCCCGGAAACTTCTGAGTCAGGATGGGCCGCAGGCTGGCCGCGTAGTCCGACGCCGAGCGTTGGCGATGCTCGGATAATTGCAGGAGGATAAACGCATCCATGGGCCCGGAGTTCGGCGTATAGGCGGCCGGCCAATCGTACAGCACCCCGATGTTGGAGATCATTATGGTGAGATCTTTTGGAGGAATCTCTTCTTTGAGGGTGCGTTCGATCCGGTCGATGAGCTCTTCGGTTTTTTCGATCCGCAAGCCTGTGGGGCCTCGGACTTTAATCGTGATTTGTCCGGTATCCGTCGCTGGAAATAATTCCGTTCCAATGGAGGGAATGAGGGCCATCGATCCGATAAAGAGCCCCGCGACCGCTACGAGGACTACGGCCCGATGCGCCAGGGCCCACATCACCAGGCCGGTGTAGCGAGTTTGGAGGTGAAGGAATTGTCGTTGAAAGCCCTGGTGCCAGCGTGAACCCTGCATCGGCGAATCAGGACTTGAACGCCTGGCTTGAAGCACCCTGGCGCAGCTGACGGGCACAGCGGTCATGGCGAGCAGATAGGACGTGACCATCGCCACGACTACTGTGAGAGCCAGGGGGCCAAAGAGGAATTTCCCGATGCCGGTCATCAGGGACACGGGCAAGAACACCACGATCGCGGTCAGCGTTGCTGCCAGAACCGGGCGGGCCACCTCACTGGCGCCATAATAGGCGGCATCTTCCGGGGATCGCCCCATTTCGAGATGCCTGGCCGTATTTTCCAGGACGACGATCCCATCGTCGATGATTTTGCCGATCACTAAAGCTAATCCCCCCAAGGTCATCGCGTTAATAGTGTTGCCTGTGAAATAAAGAACCGTGAGGGCCACCAACGCGGCCAGGGGGAGAATGGGCATAATGACGACAGTGGATCGTAGGCTGCCCAGAAACAGCAGGATCATGATCGCGGCCAGGCCTGCTCCCAGCAGCCCTTCGTAGAACAAGTTGGCAATGGCAGAGCGCACGTACACGGACTGATCCATGACCAAATTGAGGGAGACGCCTTCAGGCAGTCGGGTGAGAATGCCTGCAAGAGACTCCTTGAGGCTGTCAACGACGGCAATGGTATTGGCGCCGGGTTGCCGATAAATGGGAATGTAGACCTGGCGTTTACCATTAATTTTGATGATATTGCTTTGGATCTGATGGCTGTCGCGCATCTCCCCGATATCGCGTAAGAAGACGGTTTGCCCATTGATGGATTTCAGGGGAATTTCATTCATTGCTTCCACGGTGGAGAGCATGGCATTGGTTTTGATCTGATAATCGAACGCGCCGAGTTTGGCGTTCCCAGTGGGAATCATCAGATTGGATTCCTTGATAGCCTTCACGACATCCGTCGTCGACAATCCCCGAGCCTGCAATTTCACCCGGTCCACATAGGCCAAAATCCGGCGGATTTTCCCTCCATACACCGCTGGCGCGATGACGCCCGAGATGCCCTGCAACCGGTTGCGAAGATCGAAATACGCCACATCATAAAGTTCTTTTTCGTTCAAGGCCGGACTACTCACAGCCAAAATCGCCAGAGGTAAGGTGGCGGTTGGGTCGAACGGCATGACCATGGGCGGGAGCGTGCCTGGGGGCATGTAGTACAAATCGGACATCGCCAACGAGGTGACTTGGGACATTGCCGTATTGGGATCGATATCCGGCCGGAAATAATTTTTGAGGATACTTACACCGATCATCGATTTGGATTCCTGACGGGCGATCCCATTGGCCTGTCCCGTCCATCGTTCCAATCGAGTGGTGATATCCCGCTCCATCACCTCCGCGGGCATGCCGGGGTAGAGCGTGAGGATGAGCACCGCCGGCGTCTTAAAGGAAGGCAACATGTCTATCGGCATCCGGTGCACCACAGCCCCGCCCAACAGGACAATAGCTAGGACCATCGCTATGATGAGATACGGATTTTTGAGTGCGCCGCGCACCATACCGAAACCCCTCTTCTTTCCGTGTTGACACGGAAAAGCCAGGCAAACTTTTTTCCTCAAGCAAGCAGGGGCTCTCTCTGGTTGGAGACTGAACCACAACCGGAGCGGATGCTTACCGAGAAGCTTAACGTTGGACTAGGAGCCTGTCCGACACGGCGAAAACCGATCTGTTAGACAACAAGATCTTGGAGCCGCACCATCGCATGATGCCAAAAATGTCAGCGTATTACGCTGTGGCTACCTATGTCGGAGGCTCTTGGGAAAAAGACATTTACACGGAAGGAGAGGGCGGCCCGCGGACATGAATCGCGGATGGTTGACTGAACGGGACAAACACGAAAGAAGAGGTAACGGCGTAGGTTGAAACACTGGGCTTGGGAGAGCCGGGAAAGTCGAAAGACACCAGTCCGGCTTCACCACAGGTTCCTAGCCAGGTGCATACTTGATGGTGCGGAATGGTCGGCTCGCCTGGCTGAGGAATTTCTCCCTCCAGCATCCAGATATGCATCCAGAACACCAGGGAGAAATAGGCCACACCGACAACCCAATGGGTCAGTTGGATGAACTGTTTCTTTTCCAACCTCATAACCATGTATGGTATAAGAAGAAAAATTCCTTGTCAATTTTTGTAAGGTCATGACAGGAGAGTATTATCCTCATTCGCACCTCCCTAAATCGTCATGACCCTATCCACCTTCCCGGGTCCGGCCCGTGCAGATGACAGACGCGTTTTAAGTTGCATTTTTCATGTTCTTCAATCAGACCAGCCGCTGGCTGCATTACCCAAATGAATACGGCCATTGCAATTACGTTTTCAGTTGGATCGGCCTGGGGACTATCCGTTTCAGTGTGACCTGCATACTCACATGAAAGGTGAGTTGTTGCTTCTGCACGTAGATGTGGCGTAGATGCTCGCGGAAAGAACCTCTGGTCCTTTCGTTGCCGCATAAATTTTCGCCTTCACAAATTCCTTCTCCCCCAAACTGCACCGTTTATCGAACCCACCGGTAGTTAGCTCTGAGCACGCAGTTCATGCCTGTGTGTATGAAGTGGTTAGACGGAGGTTGTGATATTTTAGGTGCGTTCCACAATGAAGTGATCCCCATATCGATGAAACGCTTCCACATTCACGAACCGGAAACCTTCACGCCTCTTTCATCTCCATTGACCAGTTGTGGAA
>JADFRB010000080.1 GCA_022561525.1 Nitrospinota bacterium | reverse complement strand
GCAGCGCACCGCTCCGCGTGGCCAGCACGGCGTCTACGATTTAACGATTGAGGTCTTTTAGCAGGAACATCTAATGAGCGACCCAATGTGTGAAACCGCGGGCTCACTTGAAACCGCGTCAGATAACGAGTTGGTGGCCGAGTTGATCCGTCGCCACGGCGATGTCTTGGTTGTCTATCGTAAGCGCGAGAAAGAGGGAAGCAGACGGGGTGCGGTTTTTCAGCACGGCTGCAAGGATTCCATTGTCGCAATGGGGCTGGCGGGTATCGCACAATCGTACCTATACCCGCACGCGCTGGTTTCGACGGACGGTGATGAGTGACGGGCCAGGCACACAGTTACGCGCTCGACGCCGCGGGCAAGCCGGTGGAGTAACCGCAATGGCCAGACACGCAAAGGTGAAACGCCGCGTTGCCCTCCTCGAATATGCCCTGACCGAGCTGCACAGACAGAACCGCGATCTTGTGCAGGCTATCGGGGCGATGGCATATGGGACCCAGCACATTCCCAAGACGGATAAAATTGTTGGGCCAGGCAATATGTATGTGGCCGCGGCTAAACGTGTGGTGTATGGGACCGTCGATATTGATATGATCGCTGGTCCCAGTGAGTTATTGGTGATCGCGGATGACACGGCAAACCCCGTGCATTGTGCCGCCGACTTGTTGTGTGAAGCCGAACATGATGAAGAAGCGCGCGTGTATCTCGTGACTCCTTCTGCTAGCGTAGCCAAAGCGGTGGTCAAGGAGGTTGCCAAGCAGTTAGCCAGGTTAAGTCGAAAGCAGATTGCGACGCATTCCGTGGGGCAGTATGCTATAGCCTTTGTGACGTCAACGATGGAACAGGCGTTTGATGTCGCCAATGCCATTGCAGCGGAACATCTCGAATTATTGGTGACACGTCCCTTTCAGGCGTTAAAAAAAGTGCGGCATGCCGGAGCGGTTTTCGTGGGAGCGTATACGCCCCCCGCAGTCGCGGATTATGTGGCCGGTCCCAATCATGTTCTCCCGACAGGAGGGTCTGCTCGCTTCTTTTCCGCATTGTCTCTGGATGATTATGTGAAGAAAACCAACATTGTGGCGTATAACAAAAAACAGCTCAAAGCGGTTCAACCGTACGTGACCTGTTTGGCAGGGATGGAAGGGTTTCAAGCCCATGCACGTTCTATAGAAAGTCGGAATTTATGAACATTTCGAAAAACTCTCGTCGGGGCAAGATCGAACGAACCACTTCTGAAACATCAGTGTGCGCGGAATGGGGTTTGGATGGGACGGGTGCTGGGAAGATCGACACGACGATTCCATTCGTTGACCACATGCTGAACTTGTTGGCTAAGCATGGCTTATTTGATTTGACTGTGGAGGCCAAGGGCGATACGGAAATTGATCATCACCACACCGTGGAAGATATTGGCCTTGTCCTTGGCGCAGCCCTGAAGGAAGCGTTGGGTGAGAAGTCTCAAATTCGTCGGTTTGGATGGGCCATCGTTCCCCTCGATGAGACCTTGGCAGAAGTCGTGGTCGATCTGAGTGGCCGCCCATTCCTGGTGTATAATGTCGAGTTTCCTCATCGTCAGGTAAAGGATTTTGACCTTGGTTTGTTTGAAGACTTTTTTCAGGCCTTGGTGACCCAGGGTGCCTTGAATCTTCACATCAATCTGAAGTATGGGCGAAACCCACATCATATTATGGAGGCGGTGTTTAAAGCTTTCGCCAAGGCCCTGGATCAAGCGACCACCATAGATGACAGAGTTTCAGGTGTCCTATCCACGAAAGGTTCTTTGTAGAAAAGCGTAAGGCGTGAAGCGTAAACCGTGATGCGAGTAAGATTACAATATACATCAACCCTTCTGAACGCATTACGGATCACGTATTACCGATCACGAGTCACGGAATGATAGCCATCATTGACTATGAAATGGGAAATCTTCGGAGCGTTCAAAAAGGCTTCGAAACCGTTGGGTACGATGCCGTAGTCACGCGGGACCCAACAGTCATTGACCGAGCCTCTCATGTGGTATTGCCAGGGGTCGGCGCGTTTGGCGATTGTGTGGCAAATCTAAATCGGTTCGAGTTAGTGGAACCCATCCGTCGTTCCATCTCTCAAGGAAAGCCGTTTTTAGGAATTTGTTTAGGCCTGCAAGTGTTGTTTACGGAAAGCGAGGAGTTTGGTTCCCATCAGGGGTTGGATATTTTTAAAGGCAAGGTCAAACGTTTTTCTTTTGCCGAGCACCACGGGAAAGGCTTAAAGGTCCCTCATATGGGATGGAATGCCATTCGTATCCAGACTCCGAGTCCGATTTTGAAGGGAATCGAACCTGAGTCGTATGTCTATTTTGTGCATTCGTACTATGTCGAACCGGCGGAGCCAGAGGTGATCTGTACGGAAACGACCTATGGGATTCCGTTTGTCTCGAGTATCGCGCATGACAATATTTTTGCCTGCCAATTTCATCCGGAAAAAAGCCAGCGCATCGGTCTTCAACTTCTTCGCAACTTTGGAGCATGGAATTGATTAGGCCGCTGTCTGTCAGAACGAGGGGTCGCTGGTGTTTCCAGACTGTTGGAGTCTTGGCTTTGGGGATTATGGGATGTGCTCCAGATACCGTGACCGTGAAGACGCATCCAACATTCGAACCCCTGTCGATTAAGACGGTTGCGGTCATTCCGTTTACCGCCATCAAAGGGTCGCCTGGTGTATACCAATCGCTCGGTAACCCTCCTCCTCCTGATGTGGGTTCGTCAGAGATTCGACCCTCTTTTACCGGGTTGGCATCGCCCGTGCCTCATCGGTCCTATTCGACACAGGTCTCTGTGCCTTCAATCGCGGCAGAAAAAGTGACAGAGATGGTGTATGCCAACTTGAAACTTCGTCCTGGTTTGAAGACGCTATCTGCGTATGAGGTCACGCACGCCTTGAAACGGATGGGCCTGAAATACTCGAAGTTGCTGGGCCCACGACTCGCACAGGAGTTGGGCAAAGCCTTATCACTGGATGCGGTGATTGTTGGTCAGGTGCGGGTCTATCGTGAGCGGGATGGGCAAAAGTTTGCAGCCATTCCCGCGGCAGTCGGGTTTGATGTGCAACTGATCAATGCGAAAAACGGAACCGTGATTTGGATGGGGGATTACTTTGAAGAACAAAAACCCCTCACGGAAGATTTGAAGGGATTTTTGGAACGAGGCGGGAAATGGGTAACCGCTGAAGAATTAGCGCGATCGGGTGCCAAGCGAGTCATGCAACGTTTACCATTAGGAAATTAATAAGTGCTGGGCAATACATATGATTGTCATTCCCGCTATTGATTTAAAAGATGGATGCTGTGTTCGACTTCGACAAGGCGATATGAATCAGGAGACCTCCTATTCTCAAGACCCTCCGGCCATGGCGAAACATTGGGAATCCTTAGGTGCGCAACGGCTCCATGTCGTCGATCTCAATGGCGCCGTTGATGGGAAGCCGAAAAATTTCGATTACGTCTTGGCCATTACCCGAGCCATTTCCATCCCTGTTCAAGTGGGAGGCGGTATTCGTAATCTTGACACGATTCGGGACTACCTTTCTCAGGGAGTGAGTCAAGTCGTTCTCGGGACTGCCGTGTTGGAGAACCCGTCGTTACTGGAAGAGGCAAGTCGAGAATTTCCCGGCCGTATCTTGATCGGGGTTGATGTGAAACATGGGAAGGTGGCTGTGCATGGTTGGACCAATGTGTCTGAGTCCACCCCCGATGAAGTCTTTCAGACTCTCAAATCCTATGCCCTGGCCGGCGTCGTCTTTACGGAAATCAGTCGAGACGGGATGCTTGAGGGTCCGAATTTGCCTGCGTTGAAACAGGCCGCGCAATCCTCGCCATTTCCCGTGATCGCCTCAGGGGGAGTCACGAGAGTCGAAGACATTCAAGCCGTGAAACAGTTGGGAAACAAGATCACCGGCGTTATCGTTGGAAAAGCTCTGTACGAGGGAACGTTGAGTTTTCCTGCCGCGCTTGAAGCCGCGGCTTCCCCTGAATCCGATGCCCCCGTTCGTGGATCATGCTGACCAAGCGCATTATTCCCTGCTTGGATGTGAAGGATGGCCGGGTTGTCAAAGGTGTGTCATTTGTCAATCTTCGTGATGCGGGCGATCCAGTAGAAGTGGCCAAACTGTATGATCAAGCCGGGGCCGATGAGCTGTGCTTCTTGGACATTACCGCTTCTCATGAAAATCGAGGAATTCTGCTCGATGTCGTTTCGCGAACCGCTGAACAGGTGTTCATGCCCCTCACGGTGGGTGGCGGTGTTCGAACCTTAGATGATATTCGGCACCTGCTGAAGGCGGGTGCCGACAAAGTCAGCATCAATACGGCAGCGGTTCAAAATCCTGAGTTTGTTACCGAGGCCGCTAATCGATTCGGGACGCAATGTATTGTCGTCGCGGTTGATGCCAAGCAAGTCTCTACGGCTTCTGAGAATCAAGCTCGGTGGGAAATTTTTACGCATGGCGGACGAAACCCCACAGGCCTTGATGCCATCGAATGGGCCAGGCATATGGAGGCCAAGGGTGCAGGAGAGATCCTGCTGACGAGTATGGATCAGGATGGGCAACAGGACGGGTATGATCTTCCACTGACCGCAGCTGTATCAGATGCGGTGTCGATTCCGGTCATTGCATCGGGTGGTGCGGGAACCCTGGATCATCTGTATGACGCGCTCGCAGTTGGAAAAGCCGATGCGGTGTTGGCTGCGTCAATTTTTCACTACCGAACGTATAGTGTGGCGGAGGCCAAAACGTATTTATTCAACCGCGGGCTTCCCATTCGACAGGTGAATGGTTATGAATCGTAATTCCAAATTAGCAAAGCGACAAATTGCCGAAACCCTCCAATTTGATGAACATGGGCTCATCCCTGCGGTGGTTCAGGATTGGAGAAATGGCACGGTCCTCATGCTCGGGTTTATGAATCAGGACGCGCTCGATCAGACCATGCAAACGGGGCACGTGCATTTTTGGAGTCGCAAACGACAACGATTGTGGGAAAAAGGAGAAGTGTCGGGGAATTATCTCCAAGTGAAACGTCTGTTCGTCGATTGCGATGGGGATACAGTGCTTATCAAGGCGGAACCAATGGGACCGACCTGTCATACGGGAAGCCGGTCCTGTTTTTTTTCTGAAATATCAGATGAGGGAGTCTCAATAGAACCCGAAAGCGAAAAGGCGAATGGAACCATACTCGATCGTTTGTACGAAATGGTATTGAACAGAAAACAGGATCCTCAAAAAGATTCCTATGTGGCGTCCCTGTTACAAGGCGGAGACGATCGGGTCCTGAAAAAAGTGACGGAAGAAGCCGGGGAAGTCTTGCTGGCCGTAAAGAACCATAACAAAGAAGAAATTGTGTGCGAAGTGGCCGACCTCTTGTTTCATACGATTGTGACGCTTGGGCATTGTGGTATTCCGGTGACGGATATTCAGGAAGAACTGGGCCGACGGTTTGGGGTGTCCGGGCTTAAGACCAAGCCTAAAACACGAGAGGGTGAGTAAAGATGCTTAGGTTTTTCATTGGTCACCTGGCTGAGTTTTTGATCAAGTTTCAGTTCGACACGTAAGTACATCACCAAAACTTTTTCTTTGGTCTTGTGCTCTTGACTTGTTTGTCACCCCTTGTTATAGTCCATTAAATTGTTCTTATTTTACAATAGCTTACAAAGAATCTGCCCTTCACAAACCAGGTTAGCAGAAAGGCCTTAGGGAAGAGCCTTGGCAACCGATCGGGGTGGGATCCCACCCACTACCATCCAACACATTCGTGACACGGTCGATATCGTGGATGTCGTATCCCGGTACGTCACCTTGTCCAAAACCGGCCAAAACTATCGTGGCCTCTGCCCTTTTCATAATGAGAAAACGCCGTCCTTTACTGTGAATCCCACACGACAGATGTTTTACTGCTTTGGGTGTGGCACGGGCGGAGATGTCTTTTCCTTTTTGATGAGTCGGGAACGATTCGGTTTCGTTGAAGCGGTGACGGAACTTGCTCAGCAAGTTGGCATCGAAATTCCTGCATCCTCTTTCCCACGTTCCTCGCAGCCAGATCGTGATCAACGCAAAACGCTTGAACAGCTTCATGCCTTAGCGAGCGATTGGTTTCAACAGTACCTGCATGATTCGACGCAGGGTGGGGAAGCGTTGACCTATCTCTTAAATCGTGGCCTGACGTTGGATACTCTTAAAGAGTTTGGTGTGGGCTACGCGTTACCGTCTTGGGATTCATTGACACAACATCTTCTACGCAATGGGGCAAAGTTGGCGGATCTGGTTCAGTCAGGTTTGGTGGTGCCCAAACAATCGAGCCAGCCCGAAGATGCGAAGCGGGACGGGTGTTATGATCGATTCCGTGCTCGGGTGATGGTGCCGATTATGGATTTGCGTGGCAACGTCATTGCTTTTGGAGGGCGGGTCTTGGATGACGGAACGCCGAAGTATTTGAATTCACCGGAAACTCCTCTCTTTAACAAGGGGCGATGTCTTTTTGGATTGGATCGAGCCCGCGATTCTGCCAGCCAACGCAATGCCTTGCTGATTGTCGAAGGATACTTTGATGTGCTGGTGTTGCATCAGTTTGGCATTCACCATGCCGTTGCTCCGCTTGGCACGGCGTTGACAGCCGAGCATGTGTCGCTGATCCGACGATTCGTCAAAAACGTGGTCTTGATGTTTGATGGCGATGCCGCCGGAGTCAAGGCGACATTGCGGACGATGGATGTCTTCCTCAATAGCGGCGTGACGGTCAAGGTTGTCCGACTGCCATCGGGGGAAGATCCGGATTCCTATGTGAGGGGCCATGGGGCCGAACAACTATTGGAATTGGAACAGCAAGCCTGTCCCTTAGTCGAGTTTGCCGTGGAGCAATGCCTCGCCGGAGTGACGCAAGCCTCAGTGGAAGAACGGATGCGTCGAGTCGATGAGGTGCTGAGCATTCTGGCTAAGGTTTCTAACCCGATTGAAAAAGAGGAATATCTCAAGCAAGTCGCGGAGCGATTGGGAATTCGGCAATCATTACTGATGGAACGTTCTCCTGTACTGGCGGCGCGAGAACGATCGCATATCTCCCGTCAACAATCTCAATCCATTCCACCGCCGTCTCGGACTCCAGAAAGAAAGGGAAGCCGTGAGGAACATGATATTGTCACGCTCCTGGTGCAAGGCATGCTTGAGCCTGCACAGATGTCGATGTTGCGGGCAGAGGATTTTTGGGCACCGGAATATCGCCGGCTCGTGGAAATAAGCCTGGGTCAAGTTGGTGAAGATGGGCAATTGAACGTCGACGCGTTCCTGGCCGAGGCGGGAGTTGATCCTGACAGTGCTTCTGTCGCAGCAGAGTTAGCCGTGTCAGAACAACATTTTGATGATTGTCATGATTACTTTAAGGGATGTATGGAGGCCTTAGCACGCAGACGTCTCAAAACCACCTTGGATGGGCTCATTGCTCGGCTTCGAGTGGCTGAACATGAACAACGAGTTGAAGAAGTTGATGCAATCAATGCGGAGATAGAATCCTTGCGCGAGCATAAGGCTGGGCTCGTCGTCTGACCGCAAGTCTAACAGGATGTTGAAAAAGGCCCGTCCAGCAAGGCGCAGGTGCTCCCGGCCTTCGTAGCCACTTCGGCGAA
>JADFRB010000079.1 GCA_022561525.1 Nitrospinota bacterium | reverse complement strand
TGGGTCTGGTCAAATACGGGAGTGAGGGTTCGCGCAAGAATAACTTCCCCTGTTTGGGTGCTGAGACGCCTGTCTGGCAAGGCGCGAGGACTGCGCATACTCCTTCCTATGGAAAGGACGAGCAACGCCGCCAGACAGGATGGATCGGCGTCCAAACAGGGGAAGTTATTCTCGCGCGAGCCCTAAGGATCCGACCGCGAATCGATTGTTGAAAGACAAGCCGAACGTTAGGGAAACGGTTTGGGTAATTGAAAATTTTCAGGGAGAGCAACAGGGGATGTTCAAAAAGGTGCGCTCAGCAAGGCCGCAGGGACTTTGGCGCGCGGAGCGTACTCATAGTACGCGAGCACGACAAAGGGCCGAGAACGCCGCTGACGCCCTTTTTCAACATCCCTTTAAATTTCACGGAGGAAGTGTTCGAGCAGGGCATGATAGGCTCGAATCCGTTTGACATATTGAACCGGTTCCCCTCCACGGGCGTAACCATACTGAAGGGTTTGATAGTACTGCTTTTGAGCCAAGAGTGGGAGGACGGTTTTTAAGTCATTCCAGGAATACGGATTTTTGTTCATGCTCACTGCGAGATGTTGAGCATCCTTGATATGGCCCATGCCTACATTATACGCGGCAAGAGCAATCCAGGTTCGATCCGCATTTCCTATGGTGTCGTGGACTTGATCTTGGAGGTACGCAAAGTACCGGGCGCCACCTTCAATGCTTTTTTGGGGATCAAGCCGATTCTCAATGCCTAACGAAGAGGCCGTGTCGAGGGTCAACATCATCAGTCCACGAACCCCAGTTGGACTTGTGGCAGACCGATCCCAGCGAGATTCTTGATAGGCCTGAGCAGCAAGGAGTTTCCAGGGGAACCCATATTGTTTCGATACCCGTTCAAATTGGTCCTGGTACAGAGGAAGGCGTGTTTGTACATGATATTGAAATAGCTGGACGTCATACCAGGGAAGGTCTGATTGGGGTCTGGTAAGGGTCGGTCGCTGTTCAGTGACCACCGGGGTGGAAACCGGGAAGAGGGAGGAACTCCACAACAACACAATGGGGGAAAGGAGGATGGCGCATGAGACAAGATCCTTCAACACCACCTTTATGGTTTCGTTCGTAGGGCGGAAGGGCTTACCCGGTGCTTGAGGAAAGAACGAAAACATCAAACCCACTCCTATCATTAAAAATAGTTGTTGGGGGTGACCTGACCAAGGTTCCATGTTCTCATGGTTCCGCGTCGCTTCGCAAGAGTTTTTTACGGGTCCATGTGCGATTTTACCCATTCCCTATTGTATTCGGATGGGTTTTTGAATGATGGGTTCTATTTGTTCTATCGGTTGCGGTCCAGGGAGCTACAGCGTGGACCGGGCGTCAGGATTTCCGGTGTTCTGTGCAACGGATAGAATCGCATATTTTCCTTAAGAAATCAGATAGTTAACTATTTTCATGACGATATCCAAAGAGCCACGACACGCCACTCTGGAGCTTGTTGGGGCGGGGATGAAACCATTGAGTATTGATGAGGCAACCTTTGCTCAACTTCGCCCTGAGTTTCATGTGGAAGATATCAGCATGTTGATGCCGAGCATGCGAGGTACAGGCGTGAAGGTTGCTGGCCTGCTGGACTTGGCGACCTTCGAGTCGAATGCCGATCATGTGACGTTTTTTTCTCACGATGGTCAATACTCAGCCAGTCTGACTCTTGACCAAGCCAAAAACTACGGTATTGTGGTGTATCAATTGGACGGGGAGTCCTTGCCTTCCGACAAAGGCGGCCCGTTTCGGCTGGTGACCCCGGGGCTTGGCGATTTATGTGCGAATGTCAAAAATGTCGGTCTTATCGAAGTCACGGCAGGGCCTGGCACGGATACCAGACCTGAAGAGCGATCCTGCTAATTCCAAAAATCCTTGGACTACCTCCGTACGCCTCTCATTTATAATCTATTCCCTCGCTTGGCAGGTTCGTGTGACCACTGGGTTTCCCATGCGACACGAGCGGCATCGATGGGTTTCAATTGGATGTACATCAACCCCGTCACCTATCCGGGTTTTTCGGGAAGCCTGTACTCCACAAAGGAGTATGGGCGACTCAATCCGATTTTTGTTCCACCTGCTTCGCAAAGCCAGGCATTGGATGTATTGAAACCGGTACTTCGGGAAATGGGAGACCTTGGGCTTCATCCGATGGTGGATCTGGTCATCAACCATACCGCGATTGATTCGCCACTCATTCATGAACATCCGGCTTGGTTTCAATGGGATTCCGATGGCCATGTGCAAAATCCCTGTGCAGTCGATCCTAATGATCCCAGCCTAACAACCGTGTGGGGGGATTTGGCCATTGTCGATAATGGGAGTTCCAGCGATCCAGCGGGGCTATGGCAATTTTGGACTGACCTTGTTCTTCGGTATCTTGATCTGGGGTTTCATGGGTTTCGATGTGATGCGGCCTATCAGGTTCCTGCGGAATTGTGGCGTGTGTTGATCCACGAAGCACGGAAGGTCAATCCCAACGCCGTGTTCTGGGCCGAGAATTTAGGCTGTACCGTTGACCAAACGCGAGCGTTGCGAGCCGCAGGGTTTCATTTTTTTTGTAATAGTTCGAAATGGTGGAACTTTCAGGATGCCTGGTGCCTTGACCAACATCGAGAATTTGAAGATGTGCCGTCGATATCATTTCCCGAAACCCATGACACCGATCGTCTCGCTCATGACACCAACGGGTTGGAAATAATCCAGCGTCAACGGTATGCCTTTGCCTCGACATTTTCCGCTGGGGTGATGATGCCTATTGGCTATGAGTTTGGTTTTCAAAAACGACTTCATGTCGTCGACACGCAACCTTCGGATTGGGAAGCGAGGACCATGGATGTACAGCAATTTGTCCAGGCTGTGAATGAAACCAAATTGAACACTCCGCTGTTGCAAGGTGAGGGGACCTTGAATCGGGTGGATGTGGGCCATCCTTCCTTGCTCGTTCTCTCGCGGGAATCGGAATATGCTCCAGGACAAACAGGCTGGATTGTGCTCAACAGGGATTGGGCGCATGCAGGCGACCTGGCTATACATGAGCTGACTGGGATGGGTCGGGCGATCCAAGTGGTGGATCTCAGTAGGGCGGATCTATGTCGTCCAGAATCTCTAGCCGGGTCTTCCCTCAAAATTGAGCCCGCGGGAGTGGTGTTTCTGTATCAGGAAAAACAGTTGGTCTAAGTCAGCGGTTATGGTAAAAATGGGCCCACGCCTCATGTGAGGGGTAACATCTCCCCATCGAATTTCGGTGGGAATCTACTCATCGAGAAAGGGTTGTCAGGCATGACCGAAAGGACGTTAGCGATTATTAAACCGGATGCCATGGCCAAACATGCAATCGGCGATATTATTCAACGATATGAAGGCGCGGGGCTTCACCCAATCGCTATGAAAATGACGAAGTTGTCAAAGGAAGATGCAGAAGGGTTTTATGCGGTGCATCGTAAACGTCCGTTCTTTCATGACTTATGCACCTATATGGCTTCAGGCCCTGTTGTCGTGTTAGTGCTTGAAGGGGATAATGCCATCACGAAGAATCGCGATTTAATGGGCGCAACCGATCCGAAAAAAGCCGAGGCTGGCACCATTCGAGCAGTCCATGGGGCTTCTATTGAAGCCAATGCGGTTCATGGCTCTGATGCCACGGAAACCGCGCAGTTTGAAATGGGGTACTTCTTCCCTGAGTTGAAGTAACCCAAACGATCACTATTCTATGATTCTTGTGCTGTCTGAATAATCTTATCTCTCGAGGATGGTCTTCGGGCAGCATAAACCAATCTCATGCCTTCTTCGGCCCAAAGTAAATTTCTTATTACGGTCCTTTCCCTCACCGTGTTTCTTTCAGGCTGTTTCAAGTCTCCCTCACCGGAAGTCGAGTTGCAGGAGTTGCGCGCTCAAGCCGAGGAGCGATTGCTTCAGGATGCGAAACTCGCGTTTATTCGAGCGGACTATCCCGAGGCCGTCTTGTTGTTCAATCGTTTTGTGAACAACCATCGCAAATCGACACTGGCCCTGGAAGCCCAATGGTGGCTTGCGCGCTCGTATCAACAATCGGGCAATCTCAGGTTGGCGTTAGCCCGTTTCCAGAGATTAGCGCAGTCTTCGAAAAGGCACTTGTATCGCCAAGAGGCTAGGTTTCGGGCACAAAATCTTATAGAGGTTCTTGGGCTCGATCCGGTGTCTTCACACATCAAAGGGCTTTCCGTTAAATTTCAATACCTGCCCCTGGAGACAGAGGCGTCCCCAGGTATTGCCCACACTCGCTTACGGAAGGGTGCGGTTTTACTGGTTGATTTAGGATGTCCGGTTCACAGGCCATCTATTCCACATTCCGATGGGCCTGAGAGCGAGGGCCAGAACTGGCAAAACGAACTTGGGCAAGACCTGGACACGGTGATTGAAGATGCCGTGTATGCGGGACAAGCCGTGTACCTTGGTGTATCGCTTCCCTGTTTAGGATTGTTTGCACCGGAGTCTGTGGGGGAGATACCCCAATTGCATGATTGGTCATTTGATCCACGGTCACAACGAGTGGGTATCTCCCCATACTTTTCGTTGTTTTCGTCGGGCTATCAAGCCGCGTTGCGAGACCTTCTGTCAGAGTTGAGTCAATCCAAGATTGCGGGGATTGTGTTTCAGGAAGATGTGCCTTTGGGATTACGCGATGGATTAAGCCCTATTGCCGTCAAGAAGTTTGAAAATGCGTTCGACATCATACTCAACCCGGCCACACTGTTTCTGCGTGGCAAGCCGGTGCGTGCGTCTCAACGCGCAGCAGAAGATATTCGAGACATGCCCATGCCCACGTATCCGGATGTGTTTTGGAAATGGGTTGGGTGGAAATCGCGTGAGCGTCTTCGCGTGATGAAGGAATTAGTGCACACCATTCGGGTACAATTTCCTCACCTTCAATTTGGTGTAGAAATTCATCCAGAGAGTATTCATGACCCCGTGTATGCCTTGGCACACTTTAGTGAAGACTGGGTAGAAATGGCTCAGGCACCCTTTGATTTTTTTGTGGTTCGTTTCCCGGATCTTTCGCACCCAGGTTTTCAGACACCATCACGTCGTTGGTCTCAGTCGAACCCTCGGATGTTCCAACAGGATGTGATTCAACGGATGGTTGATTATTTAGAAGATCCTCAAAAAGTGTGGGTGATCCAGCCAGAGCAACGAGCCCACTCTGATCTTGGTTCCGTTTTGAACCGCGGTGAAGCTGAACCGATGGATTGGCCTGAGGGCGTCGGAGAAATTTTAGAAATCTCCCCGGGTCCTTGACAATCCCTACCCCCTTCTTTAAAAAATCAGGGCCTGAATTTTCTGAATAGAGAAAAAGGAGAGTCGAATGGTTCCTGAGGATTTGCGATATCACAAAGAACATGAGTGGGTTCGACAAGATGGCCAATCG
Organism: Nitrospinota bacterium; assembly: GCA_022561525.1. Taxonomy (GTDB): domain Bacteria; phylum Nitrospirota; class Nitrospiria; order Nitrospirales; family UBA8639; genus Nitronereus. Next base: position 2,242 of record JADFRB010000079.1, on the reverse strand, counting down.
GTCACCATCGGGATCAGTGATTTTGCCCAGGAGGCCTTGGGCGATGTGGTCTTTGTGGATCTGCCCCAGGTAGACGCCGCCATTGAGCAGGATCAAGAAATTGGCGAAGTCGAGTCCACCAAAGCGACGTCTAGTATCTACTCCCCTGTGAGCGGGAAAATCGTACACGTGAACACCGAGTTGGGAGACCATCCGGAATACCTCAATAAAGAACCTTACGGCCAAGGGTGGATTGCCGTGATAGAGTTGTCGAAACCTGCCGAAGTTGACGGTCTCATGACTGCCGCACAGTACGAAGAATTTCTTTCCTCACAGAGCTAAGGACCTGAGAGACAATAACTTGGACCTCTCGCATCCAATCTTCGGGCCGTCTTTGAACGGGCCTCAATCGACACACCTTCAACATAGCTGTGCTATGCCTCGGGTTTTCCTCAATCGTTCCGTCCAAATCCGACCCAAATCTTGGCGCGATATGTCCAAGGTATTTTCTCTCAGGTCCTGATGCCTCTATCCAAACATATCGTGATTGTCGGTGCCGGTCCTGGAGGCTACGTCGCGGCCATTCGCGCGGCCCAGTTGGGGGCGCAAGTGACGATTATCGAGAACCAAGCCTTAGGCGGGGTCTGCCTGAATTGGGGGTGTATTCCCAGCAAGGCGTTGTTGTCGGTCATCGACCTTGGCGAGAAACTTAACAAGGCTGAGGACTTAGGGCTTTCCCTTGCGGGGCCGACGGCATTCAATCCCCTCCAAATGGTCGCACGAAAAAATCGTGTGGTCACTGGTTTGGTCAAAGGCATCGCCACGCTTCTCAAGGTCTGGGGCGTGACCCATCTTGAAGGGACAGGCGTACTACAAAACGAGCAAACAGTGAATGTTCAAAAAGCCGATGGCACTTCTGAATCAATTCAGGCGGACGCAATTATCCTTGCCACAGGCTCGTCGTGGCCAAATCTTCCTCTGTTTCCAGTAGACGGAACAATGGTTATCACCAGCAAAGAGGCATTGGAGATTAACCGTGTTCCCGAAAGGTTCCTGATCGTGGGTGGAGGTGTGGAGGGGTGTGAGTTTGCGTCACTCTATGCCGGGCTTGGTTCGAAAGTCACGATCGTTGAAATGATGCCGCGACTTCTGCCACTGGAAGATGAAGAGGTCTCTGCGCTCATTGAACGAGAACTCAAAAAACGCAAAGTTCAGTTTTACACTGGTACGAAAGTGGACAAGGTCACACGAAGTGATACTACTACGACGGTCACGCTGGAAAACGGAACGTCACTGGAAACCGATATGATTCTCGTGTCGGTCGGGCGCCGGTTCAACACCACGGGATTAGGTTTAGAAAAAGTTGGCGTCATGTTGGGAGAGAGAAGTGAGATCACTGTCAACGATCGGTTAGAAACCAACGTGTCCGGTGTGTATGCGATCGGAGATGTTGTCGGAAAAGCCATGTTGGCCCATGTGGCTTCAGCCCAAGGGAAAGTCGCCGTAGAAAATATTGTAGGCCATGAACAAACCATCAACTATAATGTCATTCCTGCGGGAATCTTTACGCTTCCGGAAATTGGCCGGGTGGGTCTTACCGAACAGGAGGTCCGAGAACAGGGGATTGAACCAAAGGTGGGGCGGTTTCGATATGTCGGTTTAGGCAAAAGCCACGCCGTTGGGGACACCGTGGGGTTTGCCAAAGTGGTGGCCCATCCTGAAACAGACGCCATCCTTGGGGCGCATTTGGTGGGAGCGCATGCCGCCGATCTCATCCACGAAGCCGCCATGGCCATGCAAATGAATGCCACGGCCACCCAGATGGCTGAGATGATCCATGCGCATCCCACGCATGCCGAAGCCCTCATGGAAGCAGCCGAGGATATTCAAGGATTGGCTATTCATCAAGCGCGGAAGCGCCTGTAGACGGAAAGCGTCATTTGTGAAACGAAAAGCTAAGGAGAATCAGGGCTAGTGTTTCTTCCCCAATAGTCCCCACTTTGGAAAAGGGGGCAAGGGGGATTTTCAAAATATTTCCCCTCCCCCTGAATTCTCCTCCCTGCCCGGAGTGGGAATAAATGATGGGACTGTTGAATATTTCACTTCAATAGCCAATAAAGGCCCATGATAGGACAGACACCATCCGTTGGAGGGAAGGTTCAAAAAAGCATGCCCTGAGTCTTTCCGAAGGGTCTATCCAGCAAGGCCGCAGCCCTTTTGACGCGCGGAGCGTACTCTCAGTACGTGAGCACGGCAAAAGGGC
>JADFRB010000078.1 GCA_022561525.1 Nitrospinota bacterium | reverse complement strand
TGCCTCGTTCCCTCTTCATGCCTGGTTACCTCTTCGGATTTTCCGTATCAAGAAAAATTCAAAGCCTGCGGCCATCGCAATCCCCAACACGACATAGCCAAATATGGAATTATCTGGCTGTGGTTCGGCACGGATATACCACCAAGACGAGACCGCCTTCTGTGAACCTTGTTCCTTGATAGCCCCATCCACAATTTGTCCATCCCAAAACGCAAACGCCACGCTGCTCCATTCACCTGGAATGATCTGGACATCGTGTTCATCACCTGTCTGTAATGGGCGTGAAAATACCACTTTCCAGGTTCCATCCTGCCACGCTCCAGTGGCAGACACATCCTGCTGATCCTGAGGCCGAAGAGTCTTAAAACCTTTGGCGCTCATGTCCGTCGCTTTACCGTCGGCTTTTTTCCAGTACCAAATATTGACCGGACCGCCTTCAACCTGAAGCAGTGGCTGGCCATGCGCAAAATGCGCCTTCTTATCTCCAACCATGAACTCCAAGGCTGCCGCATCCGCAGCATCTTCCGTCGGATCCTGGTACTCCACAAGAATCGCGACATCTTGACCATTATGAAGACCTCGAACTTTTACTGATTTCACCGTAACTTCTTGAATTCGATCCGGCCAATGCACCTGCGGAGCTAATTTAAATTCTGAAGGCGCCACTGAATCCCACACGACGGAGTTTGGATCGTCCGAAGGAAGGGCCCCTACTGTCAGATACACACGAACCGCTACGCTTTCTGGTTCATCTCCTGCTGGCGGAGGATCACTGGGAAAAACCCATGCAGTTCCTAGCCATCCATACAAAATGGTGGTAACCAGAGCCACCATGAGTATTTTTCGACCTGCCATGTTAAGACTCCTCACATTCCTAGGTAGTAACAAGCCATACCCTATGCGTCCGTTTACTCTTCTTCTTCCCATGTTCGCGGCGACTGATGAGCACCATCAAATTCTCCTATAATCACCTTCCAGATTTTCTCATCAGATAATTCATTTTCCCATCGAGGCATGGCTGATTTCCATGGCATTCCCTCAATCGGTAAACCCACCCCTCCCTTCTTGATGCGCCAGAAGAGATACGATTCTTGAAGCTGAGCAATCGTGCCCGAATCAGCGAAATTTGCTGGGGGGGGATTAAACCCTACAGCCGCTATACCTTTTCCATCAAAATTTTCTCCATGGCAAGGTGAACAATTGGATGCATAAATTCCCTTACCTTCCTGAATTGTTTGGTTATTTTTAGGATACGGATTCGCCAATCCCACAAACTCCCCAGGTGGTGCTGGATGGATGGTCCGGCTTTCTGGGGGTGGGTCATCGCTTGGCGCTAACTTGGTATAGGTTTGCCATCCAACGAGCAGTGGAAACACAATGAACACCAGAACCCTGGCAATATTTGCGACCCCGGTTTGACCTTCTCCCGTTAAAAACCGCTGGACGGGGCCCATGAAACTTTCAAGTGATTCCCCACTCATCGTGTAAAATATCATGAGGGCACTGAAGGTTAACGCGAGATACAAAAATATAAGGCTCGCGGGGAGTGGAGCGGTGAACAAGGGGAGAATGAACTTGAGGAACACGTAAATACCGGCCAACACGACGGCTGAATTAAAAAGAGGGCCTTTCATGTGTCACTCTCCTATTTACACTGTGAATAACCGGCTATCGTATGAGCACTTCTTTTTCGATTAATTCCCACCATGCCCCACCAATGAAGCGACTTTCATTTCTCCCACATCTATGTTCAGGACATCTTCTACCTTGATGCTAATAGGTTCCCCACTCATTTTTTGCAAGAAGGCGATGACCGAGTAAATTTCTTGCTCGGAAAGGGCAATGGGGTTTTTATTGATATGGGGCATTCGAGCAGGATATTCCTCGGGAAGTCCATCGTGCCTGAAGTCTAAATACACATAGGCCTGCGGCTGGGTGAGACTTTCATAAATAAATTCAGGGGCCAGTTTGGCGCCAATCCCCGCCAGTTCCGGGCATCGAGCCGACTCACTCGGACCGATCGAATGACACAAGGCACATTGCCCTTTGCTGAAAAATATTTTCTGTCCAATTGAGGCCAAATCATCCGGTGTCTTGACACTCGCAATATCAAACGTTTCCACCGCCGGCGGAAGAGAAGCCATTTGGGGAACCCCGAGGGCGATCAGGGTAAAGATCCCTAACATAATAATCACAAATCCAAGGACCCGGACAAACACGGCTTTGAGGAAAAGGAGAATGAGAATCCCTGTTCCAACCACACACAGCCCCATCAATTGAAGTACGGCAACTTCGCTCATGTGTCCTCATTCTTATTCATAGGAACTGGATTCACGAATGTCTGTCCTTCGCGTGGGGATCCGCCTGCTATGGCCGGGGCCACTCCTCCAGGGATCTTCACCGGACTGTCTTCAGGTTGTCCGTGTTCCGTGCCTTGTGTGGCCTTATCCCCCATGGTGGCCACCCAGAAAATAAACGCCACTATCATACAGAACACAAAGGTATTCAGCGACATAAAGGCCGCAGCATACCCGAGTGCCGGGGAATAGGCATACTCCGATGTATCCCGCATCACGCCATAGATGTGCCAATGCACTCGTGAAGACGATCGGGCGTAACCCATGAGCGACATCAATAAAATGACCATGACGGCATTGGATACGAGTGTATATCCAGCCCTAACAGGCATTTGACCCCAAATCATTTCAGTCGTGGTTTTCGCACTTTTCATCAATAGGGCCGTCAAGGGCGTAAACGTGACCATGATAAACAAGACGATGAGCACCTGGGCCACCGAGAAGTAATTGATCCGAATGATGGCCGGAACAAAATATCCCCATACGCCCAAGACAATCACCGCAAGCCCCGCGATGACGAGCAAGGCCCCCATGACCGCCTTCGCTATTTTGGCCCATGCAGCGGTTTCTTGTTTACCAGCACGCCAATACATGAGGAAACTTATGAAGGTCACCAGAATCATGAGATTTGCCACGGTCATCTTGGCTGACATGACGCCAAAGACCCCAAGCAATGGATGGTGGGTTCCACCCATTTGCCGAGCTTCCTGAAGGCTCGCCACAAGGGAATGGGGAGTCATCCATACTGCCAGGGATACCATCAAGACAATGAGCATCGCCAAAATGGGTTTTTTGTAACTCTCCGCAACTCCCGGAACCCGATACGTAATGCCCATCCAGAAATAATAGTTCGCGCCTAGGAAGAGTACGCCAATCAACATGGCTTGGAGAATAAAGAGCCAGGCTAAAAATCCTCCCATCAAGGTAATGCCCATTTGCTGATTATATTGATAGACCTCCCGCATCAACCAATAACCCGCGAAGGGAAGGGGAAGCATGCCAAACACTCCGATGAAGTTTCCGACATATCCCATCCAGTCGTAGCGTTCTCGTTCTTCTTTTGTGACAGCTTGGAGATACCTCACCCCTGCATAAGCCCCGCAAATGAAACCACCCAACACGATATTGGCAATAAACCGGTGGATATTGACCGGCCACCAGGTCGGATTTTGCATAGCCGCCCAAGCCCGTTCGATTGCCGTACCATCCGTCACCACGACAGGGCTGGCTTGGAAGGTCGCCCAGCTATTGGGAATCATCATGATGCCCAGCGCAAATAAATTCAGCAGGAATCCCAAAAAGAGATGAAAGACCTTTTTTTTCCCCTGCATGACATCCCACCCATACCAATACAAATACAAGGTGGCGGTTTCGAGAAGGAATAAGATAGAGTAGGCAATAAAAGAAGGGAAAAAGATGTCGGAGAGATACGCCATGAGTTTGGGGTACAGTCCAATCAATAGGAAAAGCAGAATTCCACCAAACAACGCTGTCGTGGCATAAGCTGACGTCAATAGTTTCGTAAATTCTTTGGCGAGTTTGTCGTATCGAGGTTCATTGGTCTTCCATCCCACGATTTCACAAATCCAGGCAAAGATTGGTACCCCAAGGACAAACCCGGCCAACAGCAAATGTTGTTGGGCCACGATCCATATAAGATTGCGACTTCCAATTCCTGGAACATCACGATATTCCACCTGCATCGCGAGCGTCGCAGCATCTTGAGCCCAGACGAATGCTGGCAGGAGAAGAAATGCCAAGAAGACACTCCATCCAGAGAGGGATGATGCTTTCACCTTTGGCAACCAGGACTGAAGTTTTAATGTGTCGTGGTTTTTCATATGTGGTCCCTCATCGGTGTATTACCTATAAAGCTGGTAAAGATCTTGTTCTCGATGGTTATGGCGTTGATCTTATTTGGGTGAAGGTTTCGGCTCTTCCTTGGCCACCGGGGTTTTCTCATCCTTAGTTTTGTCGCCTCCAGGATTCTTTTTTTCTAACTCTTTTATTGTGGCTTCCGCACGAGCCAGGACTTTCTCCGCGCTTTTAATGACATCCTTAGGAACAATTTTCCGTTCAACTTTTTTAACATCAATGAATTCGTAGTCTTCATGGGGATGAGGAGTACTGACTGGGAGTAATCCCCAAAACAGGACAACCAACACCACACCTACTCCCGTAAAGGCAGTCAAAAACAGAGGTTGATCTTTTGGTATTCGGAGAGCATCCCATTTATACACCATGTCCTGGAAGGACCCGCTAACGGGTGTGGAAGCACGAACAACGCGTTGAGTCAAAGTTCCTAACCCAAACATCCAGCCAGCCAGCAATGCAATTAAGACAATGGTTGTCGGCGTGGTCCACATGAGTAACTCTAAGGTAATCTTTTCCGCAACGGGAATCACCATAAAACTTTCTTCCACAAAATGGATCGTCGCTTCGGTTGCTGATGTGGCCAGGGCTTTCGTTCCGCCCACAACAAAATCCAACATTGGAAGATAGACCACGGAAAAAACCGCCCATTGCGCCCATAAACGAAGCCCCATGCCTTTTGAAGGAGCGACACTCAGTCTTTCAAGAAGGACGGTTCGAGCACATAAACCAAGAGCCCAGATGTCGATAGGAATGGAAAGAAGTAATAATGCTGCAAGCCCAGTCCCTTCCCAAGGATGGATGTGAGCGGTCAATAACAGAAAGGCAATCACCATTTTTATGGGAAAGCCCGTCCAGAAGGTCGGCCAAAAAACGAGAAGCCCTAGTTTGACGTTCGACATAAGGGTTTAATCAAGGAAATCCCTATTGATAATAGCCGAGACGGTAAAGACGAGAATCATGAGCATGACAAGAATCCACCCAATCAAAGACGCAGGCCGTTTAAAAATATTACGTTCTGGGCTTGTATCAATAAATGGCAGCACCGCCAATAACGCCATAAATGCGCCTGGAAGGGCGATAGATCCCAAAAATTGTCCAAATTCCCCACCAAAGATTTTTAAACGTAAGAGCTGAAACAGGAATAAAAAGTACCACTCCGGTTCAGGATGATAATCACCAGGGTCAGGGGTGGCCTCTTCTAATAGCACGACGGGTTCAATAAACGCCAAACTGCAAATAATCAGAAAGACCGAGGCCATCGCCACGATATCTTTCCAAATCTGCCTGGGGAAAAAATAATCCGTCTTGGCTTTGAGTTCCTCAGGGGTTCCACGAAATGGCCCTGCAGGCCCTGCCTTGCGGAACAAAAAGATGTGGAGACCTGCCAACCCCATCAAGGCTGCCGGAAGAACCATCACATGAATCACAAAAAACCGGCTGATGGTCATTTGACCGGGTGTGGGGCCACCCTTCAAAAAACGAGCCATGAAATCCCCAATGAGGGGAGTTTTATCCATGATCTCGACGCCCACAACAGTGGCCCAAAAGGCCCGTTGATCCCAAGGAAGAAGGTACCCCGTAAACCCAAACGCCATCACAATCCCAAAGAGGGCAAGACCCACCAACCATACCAATTCACGAGGTTTCTTATAGGCTCCCCAGAGAAAGACCTGGGACATATGGGCAAACACCATCACCACCATGGCTGATGATCCCCAGAAGTGATAACTCAGGAGAAACCAGCCGTAATCCACTTCATGAATGATGTATTGCGTGCTGGCATAGGCATGGTCCGTACTGGGGACATAGTAAAACATCAACAAGATGCCCGTGACCACTTGCAAGATAAAAATGAAGAGAAGGACCGACCCAAAGGCATAGGCCCATCGGGACCCACCGGGAACAGGCTCATTCAACATTTTAGCCTGAAGGGTTTTCAGCCCAACTCGTTCGTCGACAAAGTCGACAACTTTTTCAAAAACGTTGGGTTCATTCACTGGATCTTGGTGGCCACTCATGAATACCTTGAGTAAATTTAAAGAAGTCGTATTTGTTTTTCGACACCGGCTTTATATTCAATATCGATGATCTTGACTTCCCCAGCCGCATTCACTTTCATCGGCAGAACATCCAATGCCCTGGGGGCTGGGCCATCCACCACTTTCCCCGCTTCATCATAAATACTCAAATGACAGGGACACAAAAACACCCCATCCGGGTAATTCTTCGTTCTTCGCCATTTATACCCGCATCCTAAATGCGGGCACTTTCCCGAAAAGCCAATATAGGGAGCGTTGGCTTTATTGACCCAGACGATATCACCTTTTTCGTCATGGAACTTTTTATCTTTTCCTTCATATACGGCTTTTCGCACTTCGGGGGTGGCTTTGACTACCCAAATATTTTTCTCAATCTGCTGCTCGGGCATAAAGACTTCTTTAAACCCGCGGCGAAACTTAAATTGGTACCCAATGTTCTCTTTTTTAATCTTGTTCACATTGCCAACGGAAAACCACTCATTATCAAAAGGACGGTACATTGGCTTCATCACAAACTTTAATACTGGATAGACAAAAGGCAATGCGATGAGTGCTCCGATCGCATGCGTCATATTCGCAAAGAAACTTCGACGCGGAACGCCCTGTTCAAGCCGAGGGTACGGAACAAGGATTTCGCCTGGCTCCACATGGAGATTATCTTCCAGATGGGCTATTTCAAGATCGTGAATCGTGACGTAGCCATCACGGTCCAGCACAGGAAATTGCCCAAACTCCGCCACGGAGCACCGGAGGACAACCTCCTCTTCATTAGGAACTTCTTGAATCTGGCTAATAGGAACTTGCCGCTCCATTCGCTGACCGCTGTACTCACTCACAACGACATGACTGATTTCGCGAGAAAGCGGGTCAAGAATGACCTTGGAAATCTTCCCAACTTCTCCGTCCGAACACCGTGCTTTGGCTGCTAATTTTGGTTGCATACGATCACAAGACCTTATGGATAATTATTTCATCTTGATGGGCTTCGGCGTGTCTACCGAGGTATCTTTGAGGGTCGCGAGAAAAGCCACAAGAGCATCAACCTCCTCATCGAACATCAGATCTTTATATTTGTCCGGCATTTTGCCTTTCTTGTACTGCTTATCAAACCCCTCGGCCTTCCAACTCTTGGGATACAGAATTTTTTCTCTCAATTGTTCAGGGGTCATGAGATTTCCAATATTATCCATCTTCGGCCCGCGTTTTTTCCCGCCTTTACCAAAGAGTTTGTGACAGTTGTAACATTCCTGAAGATCCCACTGCTCTAGGCCCAAAGCCACCAAATCACCCGCCGCAGCACCTGACGTTGGACCGGACTCTACTTCCACGGCAATCTTCACGCCACCAAGAGCCCGTAACTGTTGCTCAATAGATCTGGCCCGTTCATTCAAGACTTTGGCTCGGGCAATCAACTCTTCGGCTTTACCCTGCTGGGATCTCGCTTTT
>JADFRB010000077.1 GCA_022561525.1 Nitrospinota bacterium | reverse complement strand
ATCGTGTGAGGCGAATAGTTGGACTATTCAACGAAAACGGGAAATGTTCAAAAAGCATGCCCTGAGGTCTTTCCGAAGGGTCCGTCCAGCAAGGCTGCAGCCATTTTGACGCGCGGAGCGTACATGAAGTAGTGAGCACGGCAAAATGGCGAGAACGCCGCTGGCCTGTCGGCCGAAGCTTAAGCGTAGGCTGGCGGCTTTTTTCAACATTCCCTGTAGAGAAAACCTGAAATACCGTCCTGGGAACAGATAATCGACCAATGGGCATATTCTTGAAATGGGTAGGCAGTCTTATCTTGATTGGTGTGCTTGTCAGCACACATATTGTATTTTCGAAATTTGCTCAACATACATCCGAGTATCTCGCAACTATCAAATCCAACCTTCACCCACAACACATGCAGGTTTTGACTCGCCCCCAAACCACCGCACCGGTGCAAGTGAGAAAAATACTCTCCCGCTATGACCGTAAAATTTTCTTCAGACACCTCAGGACTCGATTCCCTCGATATCAAGAACATTTTCAAAACGCTGCCAAAAAGCATGATCTTCCGTGGAAACTTCTCGCATCTCAAGCCTATCAAGAATCCCACTGGAACCGTCGAGCCAGAAGCCCAACTGGTGTTCGAGGCATTATGATGCTGACCAGACGTACGGCAGCGTCACTTGGGATCAGGAATCGGCTTGACCCCAGAAACAGTATCTATGGGGGCGCACGATACCTCACGATCATGCATCAGAGAATCCCAATCTCCGTCCCCATGCCCGACCGAACCTTCTTTGCGCTAGCCGCCTACAACGTGGGGTTGGGACATGTGAAAGATGCGCGGATCCTGGCCCTCCGAAAACAGAAAAACCCGGATCGCTGGCAGGACATGATGCAAGTCCTGCCCCTTCTGAGCCAGAAAAAATATTATCGATCGCTTCCGCATGGATATGCGCGAGGGCTCGAACCCGTGACATATGTCCAGCGGATACGGGCCTACCAAGTTCTTCTCGACGAAAAGATGTCGAAAAAATCTTACGTGACGAATTGGGAGAAACGTGGCAAGATGCGCCAGTTCATCACGCAACGAATCCCTCATCGTTCACCTGCATGGGTGAGAAAAGACACAGGAGTATAACGCATGGACCAAAGCCCGTTCAGCCTGCCACTGGAAGAATCACTCTACGATAGTTTGGATATGATCATTACCTTTCTTCCAAACATTCTGGGCGCGCTTGTTCTGGTAACAGTGGGCATCATTCTTGGTCGGCTTGTCAGTAGCGCCATACGCCGTATCTTGGAATTTGCACACTTCAATCGGCTCCTGGACAGTTGGGGCATCACCTCCTTCTTCCAACAACTCGGCCTACAGAAAACAGGGGCTCACATCATCGGAGCCCTCATGTTTTGGGTAATTTTTCTCCTCTTTCTTATTTCGGCGGCCCGAGCATTAAAGCTGGAGGTTCTCACTGAAGCGCTGATCTCTCTAGCCTATGCGCTTCCGGATCTCATCTTCGCAGCTCTGATTGTCCTGATCGGGTTGTTTGGTGCCAGGGCATTACGCACATTGGTCACAGCCACATGTGAATCGGCTGGATTGCCTGCGGCAAGGATGGCCGGGCACCTGATCTATGCGTTGTCCATCCTCGTGGTGGGCATCATGGCTGTCTCCAGATTAGGATTTGATACGAGTTTCTTGGCCTCGTTTTTATTGATCCTTGCGGCGGGATTGGTAGCTACAGTGGCCTTATCCATCGGACTGGGTGCAGGACCAGCCGTCCGAAATCTCATTGGCACCTACTCGGTTCGCCATTTTATTCAAATCGGGCAACAAGTCCAGGTTGGCGAAATGACGGGAACAGTTGTGGACCTCACCGCGATGGTCATTGTTCTCGACGTGGAAGGAAAGAAAGTCGTCATACCAGCCTCCCGATTAAATGACGCCCCCACTACCATTAACCCCCAACAAACCTAACAATGAAGGGCTACGAGATACAAACGCCCTCGGTCCAAGACATACAGAACACAGACAACTAAGAAGCCATCCTTGGGTAGCATCCATATCTTAGGGCTCGCACAAAAATAACTTCCCCTGTTTAGGCGCCGATCCATCCAGTCTGGCAGCGTTGCTCGTCCTTTCCATACGAGGAGTATGCGCAATCCTCGCGCCTTGCCAGACAGGCATCTCAGCACTCAAACATGGGAAGTTATTCTTGCGCGAACCCTAAGGAGCATAATGATGAAGACGTCTACCCAGAAATTTGACCGAAATTGGCTTGCCTATCTCATGGATTCTCTGGTGAATTCTGGTGCCATGCCGAGTTGGGAAGCCACAGACTACTTGACGTCGAATCTTATTGGCGAAACGCCAAACACCCAACTCCATGAATCCAAGTCACCCTATGAAACGATCCAACAATTTTTACACCGTGTGTATGGACCGATAGTCGAAGCCGCTTCCCGTTCAGTCTATCTCCCAAAGGAGTCCATGATTCACATGTTTACCGATATCAGCGTGATGGGAAACTCGGCCGTCTTAGTCGTCTACTTTCCCGGACACAATAAACCTCACCAACTCCTCCTCCTCGATGGCGTCAAAGCCTGGGATCTCATGTTTCAAGACACTGAAGTATTCAACACCTGGGCACAAGAACGGTACACCTGGATCACCGATGCCCTAAAAGCCGTCAGCATCGACTCCATGTTCCAGGAACCCGCCGAAGTGTCCATGGCCTTGTCCTCCTAAGTTTTTCTGGTCACCTTTTCTTCGCCATTCACTATAATCCGACCGTCGTAGCGGTTATTTATTTCCTGTGAAATTGTTTTCAAAAAGTCAACAAGTAATTAGTTCCTAAAACTGCTCCTTTGATCTCCTGGTGGTAAATATTCTCCCAATTCCCACCATAGATATTTTTTCTCAACAATAGTATCCTCTTAGTTGGGAGATAGCAGCAGCTAGATTGACATCGGCTTTCTAGTCCTGTGCGTTGCTCTCCACCAGGTTGTGCATGCCACGCACTTGGGTTCAACTCCCTACGGTTCTGTCTCTAAGGCCCTGCCAATTGGCACCAGATTAACCGCCTTGCAGGTTAAAACCTCCGCGTGTAATTTGGGGGCCTTTGAGGCTGGACCGAACTTATCCATTTTTTACTGGAGAATGAGAGAATGGAATACCTCGTCACCATTTTAATTTTGATTATTCTTATTTTCGCTTTCCGATCTTCAATCAAGAGAATAACGATTTATGATTACGAAAAGGGATTAAAATATACCAAGGGAAAATTTATTGGTTTACTGGGGCCAGGCTTGTATTTCCTCATTCCCATGTTTTCATCAATCGAAAAAATTGATCTTCGACCCACACTTCTTTCAGTAAGCGGGCAAGAAGTTCTAAGTTCCGATGGGGTCCAATTAAAAGTTAGCCTTGCAGCTAAATATGAAGTCATTAACCCAGAAACCGCGGTTAATAAAAATGAAAACTATCAATCCACACTCTACTTAGAGCTACAACTGGCACTTCGGAAAATTATTGGGGGGGCGACAATGGATGATTTGCTAAACCAACGGCAAGAGTTTGGCCAACGTCTTTTGGAGATTACTTCCCCTAAGGCTGAAGAAATGGGGATAAATCTTCTCACCGTTGATATAAAGGATATAATGCTCCCTGGAGAACTAAAGAAAATCTACACCCAAGTTGTAAAAGCTAAGCAAGAAAGTTTGGCTCTTCTTGAAAAAACAAGAGGGGAATCAGCCGCCTTACGAAATCTTGCAAACGCAGCACAGCTCGTCGAGAAAAACCCTCACTTAATGCAACTAAGAATTCTTGAGATCATGGGACAATCTTCGGGGAACACTCTTGTCTATGGCATGCCTGCTCAAACTGAACCCATTCCAATAAAAACCAAAGTTTCTCAGGGTTCTGATTCGAGACAAGGATCCAATTTGGATAGTGATTAGTCAAACAAAATTCTCTCTGAATCCCAAACCAAAATTCTTAGGAATCTGTTTTTTGGCTCTTCTCCAAATCGTGTGGGTGACTTCTGGCGGTTTTCACGCCCCTCCTTTGTAAGGAGGGGAAGGGGAGGTAGAGGGTCACGACAGCCGCTCAGATCGCTCTTCGCGCACCCCATCCAGATTCGTGAGAACCTCAGCAGCCTGGTGTCGAATCCGGTCCAGGCTTTCAGCATGCCTGCGGCTCGCTCCTTGCCGCGGGCTCTACCCCACCCAGCCCACGCCTTCGCCCAAGCGCTCCGGCGCGCCGGCAGGTCCCCTTACAAAGGGGAGGGATGATCAGCGTGAAGCCTCAAGAACGCCTGGCCACTTTTCCCACGGTCAAAAACCCCACCAACCTCTTCTCCAGCGAGCCTTTCAGGAAATGCCTCGCCAAAATTTACCCACTCGCTTGGGAGAAGAGCCTGTTTTTTTAATAATCGCTATGAAGGATCATAAAAAAGATTCGGCGAGAGCCACCGTTCGACAGTGGGGACTTCCATCTGTTTTCGGGTGGCATAATCCTGCACCTGATCGCGGTCGATTTTCCCAACAGAGAAGTATTTGGCTTGAGGGTGAGCGAAGTAGAGGCCGCTGACAGAGGCGGCGGGGAACATGGCAAATGTTTCGGTGAGTTGAATTCCGGTGGACTTTTCAGCATCGAGAAGATCGAACAACAATCCTTTTTCAGTATGATCCGGACAAGCTGGATAGCCTGGGGCCGGACGGATTCCACGATAGCGCTCTTTGATTAAATCCTCATTTGAAAGGGTTTCTTCTTTTCCAAAGCCCCATTCTTTTCGGGCTTCTCGATGCAGCCACTCGGCAAAGGCTTCGGCCAGACGATCAGCAAGCGCTTTGACCATAATCGAATTATAATCATCATGGTCTTTTTCGAATCGCTCACACAGCGAGTCGGTGCCAATCCCTGCCGTTACCGCAAACCCGCCAATATAGTCGGGCAACCCCGTAGATTTCGGAGCAATGAAATCAGCTAAGGCATAGTTGGCATCACCTTTGGGTTTTTCCAATTGCTGGCGGAGGGTGTGAAAGGTCGTGAGCACTTCCGATCGAGCCTCGTCCTTATACACTTCAATATCATCTTCCACACTGTTTGCCGGGAAAATTCCATACACGGCTTTGGCCGTGAGTAATTTTTTCTCGATGATTTCTTTCAGTAAGCCTTGAGCATCGTCAAACAATTCTTTCGCCTTGCTCCCAAGGGTGGGATCGTCGAAAATCTTCGGGTACCGCCCCTTCAGCTCCCACGTATAAAAAAGTGGCGACCAATCGATAACCGGCACCAAATCTTCTAATGGCTGGCTCTCAATCACCCGCGTTCCTAGAAAACTCGGTTTGGCGATATCTGAGGCTTTCCAATCAATCGCCGTTCGTCGCTTGCGGGCCTCCTGCAAGGGTAACAGTTTTTTCGTAGTCTTCTTCCTTTCGTAGGCTTCGCGGGATGCGGCTTGTTGCTGTTGAACTTTTTCGACAAACGCGGGCTTTGCTTCTTCGCTTAACAATTGCCGCACGACATTGACAGCCAGAGAAGCATCCAACACATGCACGACGACCTCTTTGTATCCAGGGGCAATTTTGACTGCCGTATGTGCTTTGCTCGTCGTCGCTCCTCCGATGAGCAGCGGAATATTAAACCCTTCCCGGGCCATCTCTTTGGCATTGTGCACCATCTCATCTAATGATGGTGTGATGAGTCCACTCAATCCGATCAAATCGACTTTTTCTTCCTTGGCCCTCTGTAAAATCTTATCGCAAGGGACCATGACCCCGAGGTCAATAATTTCGTAGTTGTTACACCCCAAGACAACTCCCACAATATTTTTTCCGATGTCGTGCACATCGCCTTTGACCGTCGCCATCAGGATTTTTCCTTGACTGCTGCTACCAGTTTTTTCTTTCTCAGCATCCATATACGGAAGCAGGTAGGCCACGGCTTTCTTCATCACACGCGCACTCTTCACAACTTGGGGCAAAAACATTTTTCCGGCACCAAAGAGTTCGCCAACCACATTCATGCCTGCCATCAACGGTCCTTCAATAACTTTCAGGGGCCGATCATATTGTTGACGCGCCTCTTCCACATCTTCATCAATGTATTCCACAATGCCTTTTACCAAGGCATGGGACAACCGCTCTCCCACCGGGCCTTTCCGCCAGGCATCATCCTTAACAACCACTTTCCCTTTTTGTGTCACGGTTTCCGCAAAGTTGACCAATCGCTCGGTGGCATCTGACCGACGGTTCAACAACACATCTTCCACGAGCTCAAGCAGATCCTTGGGAATTTCTTCATACACTCCCAATTGACCGGCATTGACGATCGCCATATCCAAACCAGCCTGAATCGCGTGATACAAAAAAGCCGAATGCATGGCTTCTCGCACCACGTTATTGCCACGGAAGGAAAAGGAAATATTGCTCAACCCCCCGCTGACTTTGCAGTGTGGGAGGGTCGCCTTGATCTGCCGAGTGGCTTCAATAAAGTCGACGGCATAATTATTATGCTCTTCCATGCCAGTGGCCACTGTCAGAATATTTGGATCGAAAATAATATCTTGTGGAGACAGCCCAACTTCTTCAGTTAGGATGTTATACGCCCTCGTACAAATTTCGACCTTGCGTTTGGCCGTATCGGCCTGCCCGGTTTCATCGAACGCCATGACGACAACAGCCGCGCCATACCGTTTGATCAAGCGTGCGTGTTCTTTAAACTTCTCTTCGCCTTCCTTGAGGCTGATGGAATTCACCACACCTTTGCCTTGAACGCATTGCAACCCGGCTTCAATCACTGACCACTTCGAACTATCAACCATAAGGGGCACACGGCAAATATCTGGTTCCGAGGCAATGAGATTCAAAAAATGCACCATGGCTTTTTCCGAATCCAGCATGCCCTCGTCCATATTGACATCGATAATCTGCGCACCGCCTTCAACTTGCTGGCGGGCGACTGAAAGGGCTTCCTCAAACTGGCCATTCAGAATCAATTTTGAAAATTTTGGTGAGCCCGTGACATTGGTTCGTTCACCAATATTGATAAAGTTCAATTCGGGCCGAATGACCAAGGGCTCCAACCCACTCAATCGCGTGACTGGGCTAGTTGACACAACACCGTGTGGAGGAACATCCCGGACAGCCTGAGCAATGGCATGAATATGTTCCGGGGTGCTTCCGCAGCATCCACCGACAATGTTCAACCAGCCATTGGTAGCAAAATCACGAAGATCCTCACCCATGCGCTCGGGCGTTTCATCAAACCCCCCGAAGGCGTTGGGAAGGCCGGCGTTGGGATAGCAGCTAATATAGGTCGGCGCGAGTTTCGACAGTTCCTCAATATAGGGCCGCATTTGCTTCGCGCCCAAAGCACAATTTATCCCGACGCTAAATGGATGCGCATCGGCAATGGAATTCCAAAAGGCTTCAATGGTTTGACCAGAAAGGGTTCGCCCGCTTAGATCCGTAATCGTGACCGACGCCATCACCGCAATGTCCACGCCATGTTCCTGCCGATATTGATCAATCGCAAAAAAGGCGGCCTTGGAGTTGAGTGTGTCGAAGATCGTTTCAACCAGTAGGAGATCGACTCCCCCATCCATGAGACCTCGGACTTGCTCATAATAGGCTTTTCGTAACTGGTCAAAGGTCACGCCACGAAACGCGGGATTATTCACATCGGGAGACAGACAGGCCGTACGATTGGTGGGTCCGATGGCACCAGCCACAAAT